>CAZWLT010000085.1:0-6309 GCA_964634915.1 uncultured Clostridium sp.
CATACTCGCTTCTCTATGACGGAGAAAGGATGAATTATTCGGGATGCGTGTTTGTAAACGGCTATAATTGTTATCTTCTTCGCGGACTTGCCGACAGCGGTAAGCTGGGAATAACGGTTGACTATGACGAGGAAAATGACGCGGTTATGATTTATACGGAATAGGCGGCGGTCAAGCTGAGTATATTGAGATAAGAAACACCTTATTTTTCATTGACAATTGACAATATAAAATGTTATAATTAAAGTAATGAAATATTGTTACAAGGAGAGGAAGAATATGGGATATTATTTTGATGACAGCGTAAGCATTAATGCCTATGAGGGTACAGACCCAAAAGCGATAATTTCATCGTTGGCATACAGATATATGGGTCAGAACCTCAAACACGGACTTTATTACCGCGCGTATACCAATAACGGCATTGTCCGTACAACGGATTACAGATACCTTGTTGACTTCAACAAGATTTTCCCCGAAAGCAGGGATAGGGACTGTGTATGGGCGTTTGCAAGCACATACAGCGCCGGCAAGGCGAATTTTGGATTTGATATAAACTGCTTCGGACCGATGGTTATGTATGTAAACGGCGAGGTTGTTTATAAGTCCGATATCTTCAAGGAGAGATATTCCGAAACGGCGACGCGTATATTCTTTGACGTACAGCCGGGCTGGAACGATATAAGAATTCAGTTCAAAAAGACAAAGGCGGGCTTTGGCGCTCAGTTCGGAACATGGATAGGCAAGTGGGATTTTTACACAATAATGCCTACCAAGGAACGTCAGGGTCAGGAGGGCTTTGTATTTACGGAGCTTGTGCCTGATACGTATGAGCCGGAATTTGAAATCGGCATGAGCGAGGCTGATTTTGAAAAGAAGCTCTATCCCGTAAAGGACTGGTCGGACGATGAAAAGAAAAAAGGTCAGATGACCCGTATGTACGGCACGCCTGAAGGCCGTTATGCCGTAGGATACACAAAGGTATTCTTTAACGATACAAAGGACATAAAGCATAAGTTCGCTCTCGATACAAAGGGCGAAACGGTTGTTTATATAAACAGGAAGGAAGTATTTGCCTCAAAGGGCGGCAAGGAAACTTTTGAGCTTGACCTTCCGTTCGGCACGTATGATTTGTATGTCAAGTGCGTATGCAGCGGCAGCGACTGGGGTTATACATTGGAATGCGCGGACGCGCAGTTTAAAAATGCCGCGAGAGTAAAGGGTACGGACGATGTATGGATGTACATAGGCACGTTTGACAACGATTATGACTTCCCGTTTGAAAAAGCGTCGGATATGCTGCATGTAGTCGGCGAGCCAAAGACGTTCTGGAGATTGGACGCGCCGGATACATTCGTAAGACCGTATAACGAAAACTCGCTTTTCGGCAAGTGGAATTATCCGCTTGGCGTTACAATGTACGGACTTCTTCACACAGCGCTTCTGATTGAGTCGCAGGATATTCAGAATTATATTAAAGACCATGTGCAGCTTTGTATAGACACGCTTGAATATGCTCTCTGGGATAAGGAGCAGTACGGCGGCGCGACAGGTATCCATAATCTGCTTACAAGTATCGACAGTCTTGATGACTGCGGTTCATTCGCGTCAATGATGCTAGAGGTACATAAATATCTTGGTCTGAAAGACGTCAAGAAGGTTGCGGACTATGTCGGCGACTATATTTTCAATCATCAGTCAAGACTTGAGGACGGCTCGTTCTACCGTAAGGAAATGATGCACCACTTCCATAATCAGACAATGTGGGCGGATGACCTTTATATGAGTGTTCCGTTCCTTGTCAGATATTACGAATTCACAGGCGATCAGAAGTATATTGATGACGCCGCAAATCAGTTCTTCGGTTTCAAGAAGCGTTTGTTCATGCCGGAAGAAAAAATAATGTCACACGTATATGACTTTAAGTATGACACAAAGACAAACGTTCCGTGGGGACGAGGTAATGGCTGGGTAGTATTTTCAATGACAGAGCTTCTTGAAAAGCTTCCGGAAAATCATCCGAAAAAGGATGACCTTATCGAATTTCTGAACACTCTTTGCGAAGGCTATCTCGCGCTTCAGGATGAGGAGGGTATGTGGCATCAGGTGCTTAATGACCCGGAATCATATCCGGAAACATCATGCACATCGATGTTTATATATGCTTTCTCAAGAGGCATACGCTTCGGATGGCTTAAAAATCCCGAAAAGTATGTTAAGTCTATATATAAAGCATGGGAAGCGATTTCAAAGACAAGCGTTGACGCAAACGGCAATGTTTACGGTGTATGCCGGGGAAGCGAGTTCTCGTTCATTCCGGATTATTATAAGTATGAGCTTGGCTGGAATCTGAACGATACACACGGAACGGGTATTGTAATGCTCGCGGGCATTGAGGTTATAAGATTGGATGACTTCCTTGCCGGATAAATTTGATTTATGCAGATTTACTAATAAAAGCGGCGGTTTTATGAACCGCTGCTTTTTTTATCGTTAAATTGAACAAAACAGCACTGTTTTTTTTATAGACTTTTAGGGTTATTTAATGGTAGTATAAGTAATGACGATTTAAATATATTTTGCTGAAACTGTGGTTTTGATGGTGATTTTATACAAAACAACAAAAAAAATTAATAAAATTTGCAATTTATTCACAAAAACTATTGCAAATTTTATTAAAATAAGCTATAATATATTTATCAGGTTTTAATTTTTGTGCAAAATGCGGATAATTGCCCTATTTCCGGTGTTTTTCAGCAGAAATTAAAACGAAACAGTAAACTTTTTAGGGAGGGTCTGCTATGGCTAAAGCTCAGAAAGCCGTGCTTTCACCGGAGGAGAAGGCACAGGTAAAACAGAAAAGATGGGCGCAAATTAAAAGAGATAAGTGGATGTACTTATTGCTTTTGCCCGGATTTTTGTATTTCATAATCTTTAAAATCGTACCTATGTATGGCGTGCTTATCGCATTTAAGGATTATGGAGCAACAAGTAGTTTCTTCGGCTCGGCATTCTTCAGAGATTGGGTCGGAATTAACAACTTCAAATCCTTCATCTTGGACTCAAGCTTCCTACAGCTTTTGAGAAATACGCTTATAATTTCGGGAATGAACATCGTATTTTACTTCCCGCTTCCGATTATTCTTGCGTTGCTTCTTAATGAAATGAAGGTTCAGTGGTACAAAAAGGTTGTACAGACACTTGTATACGTACCTCACTTTGTATCAATGGTTGTCATCGCGTCTATCACATTCATGCTTGTTAAGACTCCGTCTTCGGCAACGCAGAGCGGCGGCGCGTTATTCGAAATGATGAAGTCAATCACAGGTAAGGATATAAATGTGCTTGGCGGCGGCTACGCCATTTACTGGGTGCTTCTTATCCAGAATATCTGGAAGGAAACAGGCTGGGGAACAATCATCTTCCTTGCGGCGCTTGCCGGTGTTGACGTAGAGCAGTATGAAGCCGCTATTGTTGACGGCGCGAGTCGTTTCCAACAGCTTATTTACATAACTTTGCCGGCAATCATGGGCACGATTGTAACAATGTTTATCCTGCGTATGGGTAGCGTTCTTGACACAGGTTTTGAACAGATTATCCTTATGCAGAACACTTTGAACAGAGAAAAATCCGAAACATTTGACACATACGTTTATCAGTATGGTAGAGTTGAGGGTAACTACGGTTATTCAACCGCGGTAAGTTTGTTCAAATCAGTAATCAGTATCATATGTATTCAGACAGCTAACCGCCTTGCGAAGAAGGCAGGTCAGGACGGTCTGTTCTAAGAGAGGAGGAAAGATAACAATGATTAGTATTAAAAGAAGAAGTATCGGCGATATCATTGGCGACATAATCATTTATGCGTTGCTAACGCTTATAGCTATCATCATGGTAGTACCGTTCTTATATGTTATAGCGGCATCTTTCGCTCCTGAACGTGAAATTCAGACAAGACCTATATTCCTGATTCCGGAGGATCCGACGCTTGATGCTTATAAGCTGGTGTTTAATCCTGACGGCATGGGTACCACAGTGCTTCGTTCATTGGGCATTTCAGTGTGTGTTACTCTTGTCGGTACAATAATCAACCTTTTCTTCACAACAACAATGGCGTATGGTCTTTCAAGACAGGACCTTATCGGCAAGAAGCCGCTTTTGAACATGGTATTGTTTACAATGGTATTCAGCGGCGGTATGATTCCGTTGTTCTTGGTTGTTAAAGGTCTTGGTATGTATGATACATATGCGGCGCTTATCCTTCCGGGAGCTATCAGCGCGTACAATATGCTGATTGTAAGAAACTTCTTCCTCGAGCTTCCGCGCGAACTTGAAGAAGCGGCTTCTATTGACGGATGCAGCGACCTCGGAATCTTTGTAAAAATTGCTCTTCCGCTTTCGCTTCCGTGTCTCGCGACGTTCGGCTTGTTCTATGCCGTTGGTCACTGGAACAACTACTTTGGCGCTTTGATGTACCTTAACGATTCAAAGAAGTTCCCGTTCCAGCTTGTGCTTAGAAATTTGGTAATGCAGACAGCTGAAAATTCAACAAGCTTGGACGAAGAACCGCCGGAAGACACATTAAAGATGGCTGTTATCGTTATCGGTACAGTTCCTATCCTTTGTGTATACCCATTCCTGCAGAAGCATTTCGCAGCGGGCGTAATGGTTGGCGCTGTTAAGGGTTAATTATGTAATTATAGCGGCATGCCGCATGATTAAAAGAGAAATTAAAATATAAAATGTATTTTAAGGAGGAAAACTAATATGACACAAACTTGGAAGAAAATTGCTACTGTATCAATAGCAGCGGTAATGCTTACAGGTACGCTTGCGGGCTGTGGCGAAAAGACAGCTTCAATCGACCTTGCAAATCCATCAATTGATGTTATGACAAAGGCGTTTCAGGCAGACTCAGCTCAGCCGGACAGCCCTGTTGTTCAGGAACTTGAAAATTTCCTTGGAACAAAGCTTAACATTACTTGGTCACCATCAACAAGCTATGACGAAAAGGTAACAACGGCAATGGGTTCAGGTACATATCCTCACGCGATGCTTGTTGGTACAAGAAGCTCAAGTGTAATTCAGGCTTCAAGAAACGATGTATTCTGGGATGTAACCGAAAAGCTTAAGGATGATTCAAAATTCCCTAATCTTGCTCAGACAAATCCGACAGTTAACCATAACATCTCTATTGACGGTAATGTTTATGGTCTTTATCGCGCGAGAACAATCGGCAGAGCGGGTATTTCAATCAGAAAAGATTGGCTTGACAATCTGAATCTCGAAGAGCCAAAGACAATTGATGACCTTTACAATGTGCTAAAGGCATTTACAGAGCAGGATCCTGACGGCAACGGTCAGAATGACACATACGGTATGATTGTTACAGACTACCTTGACGGTCCTCTTAACAACATTGCTATATGGATGGGCGCGCCCAATCAGTATGGAGTTGATGAAAACGGCGAACTTGCTCCTGCTTTCATGTTCGATGAATATACAGAAGCTTTGAAGTTCATGAGAAAGTGCTATGAAGAAAAGCTTATCAACAGCGACATGGCTACATATTCATCGGATAAGTGGAATGAGCAGTTCCTTTCAGGTCAGGCGGGCGTTATCATTGACGTTGCCGACAGAGCAAGAAGACTTGCGCAGAACATGGAAGGTCAGAATCCTAACGCTGAAGTTGACGTATTCGGTTATGTAACAAAGGACGCTTCAACAGAACCGAGAACACTTCCGACAACAGGTTACGACGGATACTATGTATTCCCTAAGGCTGCCGTTGCAACCGAGGAAGATCTTGACTTCGTTCTTGGTGTAATGGATAAGGCAAATGAGCAGGAAGCTCTTAACCTTATGAACTACGGTATTGAAGGCAGAAACTATGAGCTTGATGCCGACGGATATGTTGTTAAGAAGGATGATGCGGCTCTTGTGAAGGAATATAATGACCTTAACCAGTTCGCTACAGGTATTATCGCAACAGAACGCAAGGTTAAGTACACGGCTCCTGTTGCTGAAAAGATTGATCAGGTTTATGAGGACAACGAACAGTATGCTGTAGCAAATCCTGCTGAACCATATGTATCGGCAACATATTCAAAGAAGGGTCCTCAGCTTGATTCTATCATGGCTGAAGCTAAGACAAAGTTCATCGTTGGTCAGATTACAGAAGACGAGTACAAGGCTGAAATCGAAAGATGGAAGACTATGGGCGGCTCTGATGTAATTAAAGAAATAAACGAGGCTTATCAGGCTGACTCAACAGCTCAGAAATAATTTATTACGGTGAAAAGAGCGCTT
>CAZWLT010000086.1:0-6261 GCA_964634915.1 uncultured Clostridium sp.
GAGGACGCGGAAACAACTTTTTCCGAAGACGAAACGGAACAAAATACTGATGATTTTCCACAGGACGCCAAAAAGAGCAAGAGGAAGAAAAAAATAATTATATTCGGCGCGATTGCGGCGGCAATAATTATTCTTATCGCGGTGCTTTTTATCGTCAATGTTGTGAAGAAGAATAACGCCGCAAAGAATACGTATACGGATGTGGCGGTTGAGAGAAGGACGATAACAAACACGATTACAGGGTCTTCGTCGATAGAGCCGAATGATTCTTACGATGTAATGACTATCAAATCAGGCGATATAACAGCGGATTATTTTAAAGAGGGCGACACGGTAAAAAAGGGTGATAAGCTTTATCAGTTCGATGATAAGGACGCAAGAAATTCTTTGAGCAGCGCCCAAAATTCGCTTACAAAAGCGCAGCAGTCATATGTGGACGCGGTAAAGCAAAAAGCGCAGACCGTTTCTTCAAATAATATCGGCACACAATCCGCGCAGAATTCCGTGACAAAGGCATTAACCACATTAGATGACGCGCAGAAATCCTATAATGACCAGTATGTAACCTCGGATATTTCGGGCAAGGTAATGACGCTGTACGTATCAAAGGGCGATACTGTAAACAATGGCGCGGAAATTGCTGATGTATATGATGACTCATACATGAAAATCCGTTTGCCGTTCAATGATTATGACGCGGAAAATGTATATACGGGAGCTGTTGCCGAGGTTTCAATTGTCGGCTCGGGAGACGTCATTTACGGTACTGTAACGGAAAAAGCGTCTCAATCAACCGCAACCGACGCGCATACAATGGTTGTATATGCGACTATTGAGATTGCGAATCCGGGCGCTTTGACAGTGTCTGATTCGGGAAGCGCTGTGGTAAACGGCGTCGCTTGCACCGATACCGCAAAGTTTGAATATACAAATTCGAAGAAGATAACGGCGAAAGCGTCAGGCACTATCGAAAATCTTAGCGTTTCTCAAGGAGACGGAGTATATGCGGGTGAGCAGATTGCGTATATCAAGTCAGACTCAGTCAGCTCAACTTTGAGCAATGCGCAGCTTACTTATAACGACGCCTTGCTTTCGCTTCAGAAGCAGGTATTGAGCAATGATACATATTCACAGGATTCAAGCATTAAGAACGCGCAGCTTGCTCTTGATGACGCGAAGCTAAGCCTTGAAAAGGCGGAAGACGCGGTGGATGATTATCTTGTGGAAGCTCCTATAGAAGGAACTGTTGTCACAAAAAACGCAAAGTCAGGCGACACGATAGATTCAACAAACGGCTCGGAAGCTCTTTGCGTAATATATGACCTGTCATGCGTAAAGCTGAGTATTGATGTGGACGAAACGGAAATAGCTCTTGTGCAGACAGGACAAAAGGCAACTATCACCGCGGACGCGGTTGAAGGCGAATTTGAGGGTGAAGTTATAAAGGTGCCTGTTGACGGCGTTAATGAGAACGGCGTGACGACGTATACCATTGAAATACAGATTGATGATTACGGCGACTTGCTTCCGGGAATGAATGTCAACGCTGAAATTATTGTCGAGGAAGCGGATAATGTTCTGGCAATACCTGTAAACAGTGTAAACAGAGGCAATATCGTATTTATAAAGGATGACGGCTCAAAGCACGATAATGACGTCACAGATATTATAAAAGGAAACGCCGAAAAAGACAGTAAAGATAATTCAAAAGACAGCGGCGGCGATTCAGCCCTAAGCGGTGAAAAAACGGGAGAAAACAATGAAAAATCACCGATGGGTACAGGCGCTCCCGAAAAAGAAGATTCCGGAGCCGAAAAATCGGGCGAGAGAAGACAGCCCGATACGAACGATATACCTGTAGTAAGCAGTCCGCAAGACGCGGGAAAAACAGACGCGGGCAGTCAGGAAAACGGCAAGTCCGGTTCTGCCGAAAAATCCGGATTATCAGGAGGTCTTGACACATCGGGTATTCCAATGAATATAGAGGTTCCTGACGGATACCGTGCGATATTGGTAGAAACAGGAATTAATGATACCGAATATATTGAAATAAAATCAGGACTAAGCGAAACAGATATGGTTAGAACTCTTAATACTGAATCGTCAAGCGCTAATGCCTCCTTCGGAAGCGGAGAAGAAGCTCAGCAAGGCATGAATGCCATGGGCGGCATGGGCGGCATGAGCGGCGGCGGTATGCCCGGCAGCGGTATGGGCGGCGCACCCGGCGGCGGCGGTGCCGGCGGCGGTATGGGCGGCAACAGAGGCGGCCGTTAATACGGAGGTGATATAATATGCCACCACTTGTAGAGCTTAAGAATGTTTATAAAATTTATCATATGGGCGACACAGATGTTCACGCGCTCGACGGCATATCCCTTACTATCGAAAAGGGCGAATTTGTGGCTATAGTAGGTCAGTCGGGTTCAGGCAAGTCAACCTGTATGAATATCATAGGCTGTCTGGACGTCGCGACAAAGGGCGTTTACAGACTTAACGGCAGAGAGATAAATAATTACTCGCAGGATGAACTGGCAGATGTGCGAAATAAAATGCTGGGGTTCATATTTCAGCAGTATAATCTTCTTCCGAAGCTGACAGTTCGGGAGAATGTGGAGCTACCGCTGCTGTATGCGGGAATGAAGGATTCGGAACAGAGAAAACGCGCCCTCGCTTCTCTCGACAGAGTAGGGTTGAAATCAAAGGCGGGAAACTATCCTTCACAGCTTTCGGGAGGACAGCAGCAAAGAGTTTCGATTGCGAGAGCTTTGGCGGGCGACCCGTCGGTTATACTTGCCGACGAGCCTACAGGAGCTCTTGACTCGAGAACAGGACGCGAGGTTATGCTGTTTCTTCAGAAGCTGAACAAAGAAGGTAATACTATTATCCTGATTACGCATGATAACTCCATAGCCGCTAAGGCAAATAGAATAGTGCGTATAACAGACGGACGCATAGTATACGACGGACCCGCTGAGGGCGATATAACGGTTATGAATCAGCGCGGCGCGGGTGAGGAGACTCCCGAAGACGCAAGAGCAAAGGGGGCGACCTGATGAGCTTATGGAAATGCTTTCAAATGGCGATATCAAGTATTTTGAGCAATAAACTGCGTTCGATACTTACAATGCTTGGTATTATAATCGGTATAACGGCGGTAATCGCGCTTGTGAGTCTTATGTCGGGTCTTACTTCAGAGGTTACCAGCGCGTTTGAGGATATGGGAATTGAATCCATATCAGTTTCAATAACAAGCCGCGCCACCACGAAGGAATTGCCTCCGGAGGACATGCAGGAGCTTGCCGAGCAAAATCCGGATGTGATTGAGGCGCAGTCGCCGAACGTATCGATGATGGCTATGATAAAAAACGGAGATGACACCATTTCCACGCAGGCAACGGGCGTAAATGAGTATTATCTCGGTATGCGCGGACTCGATATTGCCTATGGACGCGAGCTTACATATATAGACGTTGAAAGGCAGCAAAAGGTATGCGTTATAGGAACATATATCGCGCAGGAGGTTTTCGGCGGCGACGCCCTCGGACAGACACTCCAAATAACGGGTACTCCGTATCAGGTTGTGGGAATCATAGAAGAACAGGATGATTCAACGGAAACCTCGACAGATAACTGCGTGTATGTGCCGTATACTCTCGCGGCGCATACAAACCGATCAAATACAATAAGCAGTTACACAGTATACGCAAAAACCCAGGACACAGTCGAGGAAGCCGTTACGCTTATTGAGGCGCTGTGCCAGAAGGATATAGGCGATGATGATTACTATACGGTAACATCAATGAAATCACAGGCGGAAAGCATGACTGAAATTCTTGACAAGATGGAGCTTATGCTTATAGCAATCGCGGCTATCTCGCTTGTTGTCGCGGGTATAGGTATTATGAATATTATGCTTGTGTCGGTAACAGAGCGTACGCGTGAAATCGGTATAAGAAAATCTCTGGGCGCAAAGCAGAGGGATATACTTTCGCAGTTCGTTATGGAAGCCGGAATGTTAAGCTGTATCGGCGGTGTGATAGGTATAATATTAGGGTCGATTATTGCGGTTGTGGCAGGTAAGCTGCTTGGAATGGAAATTTTGCCTACACTTAATTCAATTATAGTATCCTTTACGGTATCCGCCGCCATAGGACTATTCTTCGGATTTATGCCGGCGAGAAAAGCGGCGGCGCTTAACCCGATTGACGCTCTGAGATATGATTAATTTATGAAAGGAAATGGCTATGAAGAAGATAATTTCTGTTATATTAACAGCCGCAATGCTCATATCGGCTCTGCCTTCTATGGCGAGCGGTAATGATGACGACATAATGTTGCTGTTGTCGGGACTTAACATAATGGTGGGAGATGAGAACGGCAACTACAGACTTGATGATAATGTTTCAAGAGCTGAATTTGTAAAAATTGCGGTGGCATCGTCACAAGCTAAAAACACTGTTGCATCCGGACTAAAAGTGTCTCCGTTCCGTGACGTTACATATCAGCACTGGTCAGCGCCGTATATTAAGGCTGCTGTATCAGCCGGTATAGCTGAAGGCTACATAGACGGAACATTCAGACCTGATAATACGGTTTCATACGAGGAAGCGCTGACCATGATTTTAAATGTGCTCGGCTATACTGATGATGACTTTGGCGTGTCATGGCCGTATGGACAGATAGGTCTTGCGGAAAATCTCGAAATCACAAAGAACGTTGACGCCAATGTCGGAGAGGCTCTTACAAGACGTCAGGTTGCAAATATTGTGTATAATGCGCTTGATACAAAATTAAAGGATTCACAGTCGAAGCTTATATCTGTGTTTGATTGTGAAGTAAAGGAAGATGTTACGATAATAGCGTCGCATAATGAGGACAGCTCGATTGCGGAGGATAAAATTCTGACATCCGACGGCACATTTGAAATCAATGATAATTTTGATTTTGACAATGTGGGCAGAAAGGGAGATATATTTATAAAGAACGGCGATGACGTTGTTGCGTTTTACAAGAAGGACGAAAACGGTTCGTTTGAGAAATATGTAATTTACTCGCAGCTTGCAAATACAGTTATCGGATATAAAAACGGCAGCTTTTCCCAGATTGATATTGATGACGGTACTGCATGTTATAAGGACGGTGTCAAGGGTACATATTCCTCTGTAAAGAACAGCCTTGAAATGGGAGATATACTGTATGTCAGAAAAGACGGTAATACTGTTGATTATGTGACATATGAAGACGGTAACATGGAAGGACCAATAAAGGTTGCGAATTCCGAATGGGTTTCCAGTTTCCCTATGGATTCTTCAACCGCGATTATGCGTAACGGCACAAAAGTAAGCTCGTCCGATATTCAGACTGATGATATAATCTACTACTGTGAAGATTTGAATATGGTTCTTGCTTATACAGATAAAGTAACAGGCGTGTACGAAAAGGCGTCACCGACTAAGGACTCGCCGACTACGGTCACAATTTCAGGCAAGGAGTATACTATTGAGGGCGTTGACGCGTTTAATGATTTGTCCTCAAGCGGCGGCTTTAAGTACGGCGACACCATAACGGTTCTCCTCGGCAGAACCGGTGAAATTGCGGGTGTTGCCGGCGGCAGCTCGTCCTCTGTTTCAACGTCCGCTTCCTCGACAGGCTCAACAACCGGATTTGTTATCGAAACAGGTAAGAAGGACTTTACAAACGCGGATAATTCTGTATATTCAAGCTATTACGCGCAGGTTGTGACGGCTGACGGCAATGTTCAGGAATACACAACAAATAGTAATTATAGCTCGTTAGTATGCTCAGTTGCAAAAGTAACCTTCAAGGATGGAAAAGCGTCGCTGTCAAGAATATCGGACAAAGGAACGACTTTATCCGGCAAGGTTAACGCTTCAAAAGGCGTGATTGGCAGTGAGGATATTGCCGCTGATGTGAAAATTCTTGACACATCGGGAACATACAGCAGTGATGCGCCGTCATATTGCAGCGTGTATCTTCAGAGGATAAACGGTATTACACTAAGCTCATCAAATGTATTGTACTATTCAAAAAATAATGCGGGAGAGATAGATGAGCTGATACTTAAAGATGCGACAGGCGACACATATACGTATGGTTTAATAATTAGCAGAAATAAGCAAACCGGCGCGTATACCATTGATTTTGACGGAACCCAGAATGTGTATACGACAGGTTTCACAAGCACTGCGACAGGACCGCATAAGTTCAGAATCAGCGGCGGCAGCATATCAAGCATGGTGC
>CAZWLT010000087.1:0-6256 GCA_964634915.1 uncultured Clostridium sp.
AATAATTTATCATTTATAAGTTTTGTCTACACGCTGAAAAGGACGCATTTTGCGTCCTTTATATCTTGCATTTATTACTTATTCTGATTTTCATAGCTTTCAACCATCTTCTTAACCATCTGACCGCCGATTGAGCCTGCCTGTTTTGCCGTAAGAGAACCGTTATAACCCTTTTCGAGGTTTACTCCGACTTCTTTTGCCGCCTCCATCTTAAAGCTTTCAAGCGCTGCCTTCTTACTGTTGTTTGACATAATAAATTTCTCCTTTACATAAAGTATTTTGGGATATTTCCCATTTATAATTTATGTAAAATATACAAATATAAACATGTAAATTCTGTTAATTCATTACTATATCGGAATTTATTATCTTGTCGGCGCGTTTTTTAAGTCCTTTGTATTTCTCGCTTGTCATATGCGCGTCCTCTTGTAAAATCGTCTTTGCCGCCATCTGTGACATGGCGAGAATATCACGGTCCTCAAAAAGATTGGCAATTTTCATTTCCGGCAAACCATGCTGACGCGTACCGAAAAAGTCACCGGGGCCGCGAAGTTTCAAATCCTGCTCGCTTATATAAAAACCGTCATTTGAAATACACATCGTTTCCATACGTTTTTTTGTAACCTCGTTATTGCCGTGCGCAAGCAGTATACAAAACGCCTGTTCGCCGCCGCGTCCCACGCGTCCCCGAAGCTGATGAAGCTGCGACAGTCCAAATCTCTCCGCGTTTTCAATTATCATCATATTCGCATTGGGCACGTTCACACCGACCTCGATTACGGTTGTGGAAACAAGAATTTTTATATCGCCCTTTACGAACTCGTTCATGACCTCTTCTTTAAGTTTGGATTTCATTTTACCGTGCATAAGTCCGACGCGTAGGGTTGGAAATATAGACTGCAATTTTTCCGCCAGCATCTCGGCATTCTGCAAATCGCTTTTTTCCGTTTCTTCGATAAGCGGACAAACAACATATGCCTGCATACCGTTTTTAACATTTTTTTCAAGGAACGCAAAAACGCGCTTACGCATACTCTCGCCGACTGCATATGTCTTTACCGGCTTTCTGCCCGGCGGCAATTCGTCTATAACGGAAATATCAAGGTCGCCGTACAGTATGAGCGCGAGTGTTCTCGGTATTGGGGTGGCGGACATTATAAGCATATGCGGATTGTTTCCCTTTGCCGCAAGCTTTGCCCTTTGTTCAACACCGAAACGGTGCTGTTCATCCGCAACCACAAGCGCAAGGTCATAAAACTCAACCGCCTGCTGAATTATAGCATGCGTGCCAACCACCACATCCGCGATGCCTGTTGATATCATCTCATACGCAAGACGTTTTTCCTTGGTCTTCATACTTCCCGTAAGCATTACAACATTTATATCCATGCCCTTAAAAAATTCACTTAACGTTTCAGCATGCTGCGCTGCAAGTATTTCCGTCGGCGCCATCATTGCCGCCTGATGGCCGTTCTTCACGGCGGTATATATCGCCGCCGCCGCAACAGCGGTCTTACCGCTGCCGACATCTCCCTGTACAAGACGATTCATCATTTTGCCGCTTTTGCAGTCCTCTAAAATTTCATTAAGCGTTCGTTTCTGCGCGCCTGTGAGAGGAAACGGCAATGTTTCAACAAAGTCACGCGCGCACATTGTATCCTCAAACACAACGCCTTCACTCTCCTTATTCTCGTCCTTACGGCTGCTCAGCGCAAGCTGCAAAACAAGCAGCTCCTCAAAAACAAATCTCTCACGCGCTATATTGTAGCTTTCAAAATCCTCCGGAAAATGAATATTTTTCATAGCATAATTAAGCTCGGCTATGTGGTATTTTTCGCGTATATCAGCGGGAATATATTCTTCAAGACGTCCGGCTTCTTTAATCGCAAGCTCCATTGACGACTGCAGTATTTTCTGCGTAAGTCCGCCTGTAAGCGGATAAAGCGGAACAATTTTACCGGTAAAGCGTTCATTGCCCTTTTTTTCAAATACAGGATTTATCATCTCCATTTTACCGCGGTTTCTTGTAATCTTTCCATATAGAATATACTCGTCACCTGTCATAAACTGACCCTTGACATACTTATTGTTATACCAGACTATATTCAGTGCGCCTGTCCGGTCACAGACAATCATTGTGGATATAAGCATATTACGTCTTACGCGCACATCCTTAACAGGCGAAAAAACGGTGACGCTAACGCACACCGTTTCTCCCTCTGTGCAGCCGGCAATTTCCTTCATCTTCGACCTGTCCTCATGGGAACGAGGAAAATAATAAAGCAAATCCTCGACTGTATATATTCCTTTTTTATTAAACAGCTCGGCTCTTTTTTCGCCAACGCCTTTTAAGTATCGTATATCCTTAGGCATACGATTACCTCCATTATTCTACTGACACAATATAATAGTACAGCGGCTGTCCGCCTTTTTTGAAAGATACCTCTATTTCGTCATCAGCATACTTCTTTTCAAGCGCTTTTCGCATACGGTCAGCCTGAGGCTTCCTGATTTCCTTACCGTAATACACAGTAATAAATTCCGTATCCTCGTCAACCATCTGCGACACAACATTATTAAGCACATCATCAATATCCTTGCCGACATTCCTGATTTTGCCCTCAATCATACCCAGTATATCGTCTTTTTTTATCTCCATGCCGTCAATTTCAGTGTCACGCACAGCATAGGTAAGCGAACCTGACTTAGCCTTACCAATCGCTTTTGTCATATTCCTTGTATTGACATTCGCAGTTCTTTTTTCATTAAACTTCATCATAGCGCTGACACACTGCGGAACACTTGTTGATTCTATAACAATAATATTCTTATCGTCCGTAAGCTGCGCCGCCTGCTGTGCCGCCATGATTATATTCTTATTATTCGGGAAAACATATACCGTTTTTGCATTGACGCGTTTTACAGCCTTTAATATATCGTCTGTACTCGGATTCATTGTTTGTCCGCCCTCGATTATCCTGTCAACGCCAAGGTCGCTTAATATATTTGAAATACCTTTGCCCATACATACCGCAACGAAGCCGAATTCTTTAACCGGTGTCTCTTCTTTTTTTTGCTTTGGCGCCTTCTTTGGCTTTGCCTTTTTCTCCGGCGCGACAGATGCCGGTAATTTATCGGTTTCCTTTGACTCTTCAATTATAGACTTATGCTGACGCTTCATATTATCAATCTTGAGATTAATCATTTCACCCAGCTTTATTGCCTCCTCAAGCACAAAACCCGGATGATTTGTATGAATATGCACCTTTACAATATCATCATCCTCTATAACAAGCATACAGTCACCCTTTGGTGAAATTGCGTTCCTGAATTTTTCAACATCAAGTCCCTTTGTCTTTTTCTCAACAATAAATTCAGTACAATATCTGAACTTGATATCCTCTGTGCTTACCGCTTCCTTGGAAACAGTCTGCTTAGGCGGGTATACTGTTTCAAAGGCTCCGTTTCTTTCCGCCGCCTTTCCTGTTTTAAGGAAAGACAATGCTCCTTCGAGCACAAGCATCCATCCCTGTCCGCCCGCGTCAACAACATTCGCCTGTTTCAGCGCCGGCAGCATTTGCGTTGTATGCTTAAGCGCCTTATTTCCTCTTTCAACAGCCTTTTCAATTACAGCGACTATATCCTTTTCTGTATTTGCCGCAAGCTGCGCGCCTGTTGCGGCCTCCCGCGCAACAGTAAGAATTGTGCCCTCTGTCGGTTTCATAACAGCCTTATATGCCGAATCGGAACCATTTTTTAGCGCGTCGGCAAATTCTGATGCCGTGCATTCCTTCTTGCCCTTAAGACTCTTTGAAATACCTCTGAAAAGCTGCGAAAGAATAACGCCTGAGTTGCCTCTTGCGCCTCTCAATGTCGCGAATGACATTTTATCCGCTGCCTTTGTAACGGTAATAGCCGTATCTTTTTTTAGCTCTGATGCCATTGCGTCGGCTGTAAGCGACATATTTGTACCGGTATCACCATCCGGCACAGGGAACACATTAAGCTCATCAACTGTTTTTTTATTATTGTACAGATTATTCGCACCGCTTATAATCATCTGTGTAAATGTATTTCCGCTTAAAGTATCTATCTTAATCACCCCTTAAAATATTTCAGTCTGCATTTATAAGGTATGCGGATTAATCCACTCTTACACCCTCAACGCGCACATTCACTCTGTTTACCTTTATACCGACATTATTCTCAATACTGTACCGCACGCGATTAACTATACTCTTGCACACCGTATTGATATTAATTCCGTATTCAACAATAAGATGTATTTCAACAATTACCCCGTCATCCGCGATATCTATGCTTATTCCCTTTGACATACTATCCGGTCTTAAAAGATTTACTATACCGTCTTTCTTATTTCTTGATGCCATTCCGACAACGCCATAACACTTTGTTGCCACCGCGCCCGCAATTTCAGCGATAACGCTGTTCGAGATTGAAACCTCTCCTATTTCGCTGTCTGTTTTCAGTACCATATATATCTCATTCCTTTCTGACATTTGTATATATATTATTGTACTATAAAATTGCAAAATAGTCCATATCCAAATTAAGATTTTTTTATTTTTTTATATTATAATTTATCTTTGCGTTTATTCACAAAAAAACTTGCATCGTTCATGATTTCATTATATAATATCATCATAAAACCGATACGGAGATGAAATTATGAGCAAGCACTCAAAGCTGATGAACTTTTTATCCAACCTGCCGGACTTTGTATTTGATTATATAGAGATCGCGTATAACGGCGAAAGTATAAATACTCAGATAGGCTACAGTATTGACATCAAAATATTTCTTGAATATCTGCAAAAATTCAAATTCAGGGATATAGAAAATACAGAAGATTTTAAAATTGAACATATGGAACAGGTTACGCTGCGCGACCTTAACGCGTTTACCGCTTACCTCAAAGAATACGAAACCGACACAATAACCATTGACGGCAAGCATGTTAAACGTATACGTCATAACAGCGCATATGGTATAAACCGTAAGTTATCCGGAATCCGCGGACTTTTTGCATATCTGTATAAAAACGACCTTATTTCACAGAACATCACTGACAAGGTTGATTTCAAAAAGATACATCAGAAGATGAAACGTCCGCTTACAACGCAGGAAACCGTAAAGCTCCTTGATGTTATATATAACGGTGAAAAATATTATACCGGACGCGACCTGACGGAATACGTCAACCGCAAGCAGCGTGATATTGCCCTGTTCACAACGTATCTCGGCACAGGCTGCCGTGTAAGCGAGCTTATAAATCTCGATATACACGATGTATGCTTTGACACTTCCTCATTTGTTGTCACCCGAAAAGGCGGCGACGAGCAGGAGGTATTTATGCCGGTACAGGTGGAAAACGAGATGTTTACATATATGCGGGAGCGAATTGAAAACGACAAAGCCAAGGATGACGCGTTGTTTCTCAGTCGTCTTGGCAAGCGTATGACAGCGCAGGGTGTTGAAAAGGTACTGAAAAAATACTGCGCCACTGCCGGCATATACGACAGCGACAAGACACGTCCTCACGCGCTGCGGCGTACCTTTGCCTGTAACCTTATCGCTGACGGCGTGGATATAAAAATGGTCGCCGAGCTTATGGGACACAAAAACATCGAGGTTACCCACAAATACTATACTCAATACGCGATCGAAAAACGCAAAGAGGTTATGCGAAACTTTGATATCAAGGGCAGCAGATAAAAAAATACACATCTTGAATGAATGACACAATCCATATATTGGAGAAGTCATATCAAAAAGATGTGTATTTTTCGTTTTATATATTCTTCAGAAGATTGTCAAGCTCGCCGGAAATAGCCTGTTTATCAAGATTCCTGCCTATAAATACAAGCTTAATCATTCTGTCGCCGGCTTTATCATCCCAGTCATCAAGGATTGACGGATCATTCCTTATAAATTCATCAAGCTGCAGCTTTGGCGCGGACGCAAGCCAACGTCCGTTTTCATACATCTGAATTTGTTTTCCTGCCTGTTCGAATACAAATGACATATCATTATCAGCGTCAACCCATATGATGCCCTTGCATCTGATTACATTTGCCGGAAAGCTCTTTGTCGCCCACTTCTTGAGTTTGTTAAGGCTGAACGGCTTACGGCGATAATATACGAACGAACCGATACCGTATTCCTCCGCCTCGCCCTCATCATGATGATGGTGATGATGATGTCCGTGATGTTCATGCTCATCGCTATCATGGTC
>CAZWLT010000088.1:0-6230 GCA_964634915.1 uncultured Clostridium sp.
AGGGACACTAAAAATCAATTTAGTGTCCCTTAAAATCATTTGTCAATTTTCCATCCGTCAATCGTGCTGTTCTGAATTGCGCGGAAAAGCCTTTTTCTCAGTCCGGGGTACGATTCTTTTTCAAGACGCTTTATGAGGTCTTTCATATATTCGCGTTTTGTGGAACCATCCGCCGGACATTCGTTTTGAATTACCGGAATATCGTGATTGCGTACCACACCGCGTATATCCCGTTCGCGAACATAAATCATCGGACGTATCTGATAAAGACCGGTTCTGTCGAGATACGTAACAGGGGAGAAACAGTGTATTCTGCCCTCGTACATAAGGCTGAGGAAAAATGTTTCAAGCACATCATCGTTATGATGACCGAGAGCCACTTTTTTGCAGCCGTTTTCCAACGCGAAATCATTAAGCGAACCGCGACGCATTTTTGCGCAGAGCGAGCATGGATTTGATTCGTTGCGTATATCAAAAACGACATCCTTTATGTTCGTATACTTAACTTTGAATTCTATCCCGAGCTTGTCACACAGCGCCTGTATTTTTGAATAATCGGATTTATATCCCATGTCAAGAGTAAGCCCCATGACTGTGAATTTTTTTGGATAATAACGTGAAAGCTCTGCCAACGCGCAAAGCAGTACAAGACTGTCTTTACCGCCTGAAACACCGACGGCGATTTTGTCGCCTTCTTCAATCATATTGTATTCTTCGATGGCGCGCCTTGTCAGACTGACTACTTTTTTCATTATTTCACCGCCTTAATAGCCTCTGTAAGGTTTACCTTATCAGTATAAAGCGCCTTGCCGACAATAACGCCCTCAACGCCTGTCGGAACCAGCGACTTTATATGGTCAAGACTTCCAACGCCGCCCGAGGCGATAATGTCCGCGTCAACAGCGCTTGCCATTTCAGCCATTGCGGCAACATTCGGGCCGGCAAGAGTACCGTCTGTTGAGATATCGGTATATACTATAGTCTGCACGCCGACAGAAACCATTTTCTTTGCAAATTCAACAGCGGTGAAGCCGCTTGTCTTTTCCCAGCCCTCAATCGCAACCATTCCGTCCTTGGCATCAATGCCTATAACGATTTGTCTGCCGTATCTGTCAACGGCTTTTTTTACAAATTCGCTGTCGGAAACTGCCTTTGTGCCTATGATAACTCTGTCAATGCCGCACGCGAGCTTTGATTCGATATCCTCCATTGTGCGTATGCCGCCGCCTGTCTGTACAGGCACATTTACACTTTGACAAATTTCCTTTATTTTTTCAGCGTTTACGCCATGCCCCCTGAGCGCGCCGTCAAGGTCAACAACGTGTATAAATTCGCCTCCGAGTGATTCCCACTTCTTTGCCGTTTCAGCGGGGGAGCCGCCGTATACTGTCACGTCCGAAAACTGCCCTTTGAACAGCCTTACGCACTTTCCGTCTTTAATATCTATTGCAGGATAAATTCTCATTACTGTATCTGCTCCTTAAATTTTGTAACAATGTTCATAATTCTTTCTTTTTCCATTTTCATGCTGACTTTGTTGACAACAAAGCGGGCGCTGAGAGGGCATACGTCCTCAAGAACGTCAAGACCGTTTTCTTTAAGCGTTTTGCCTGTTTCAACAATATCCACGATTACGTCCGAAAGACCGACAAGCGGCGCCAGCTCAACCGAGCCGTTGAGTTTTATTATTTCGATAGTCTGTCCGTGATCCTCCTGAAAGAATTTCAGCGCGATGTGCGGATACTTTGACGCGACACGCAGATTCGGCATTGTATGAATTTTGTCTTTAAGGTCAACAGGACCGCATACAGCCATTTTACATTTACCGAAACCAAGGTCAATCATTTCGTAAAGGTTACGGTTGTCCTCAAGAAGCGTGTCCTTGCCGACTATGCCGATATCAGCCGCGCCGTATTCAACGTATGTAGGCACGTCTGTAGCCTTTACAAGAATGAATTTCATCTTGTTCGCTTCATCTGTGAAGATAAGTTTTCTTGTTTTTTCTTTCATTTCCGAGCAGTCCATGCCGATGGAAATAAACATCTCCATTGCGATTTCCGCCAATCTGCCCTTTGCGAGAGCAATGGTCAAATATCTCATAAATCAATACCTCCCAATTAGTGTTCGCGCCGGTTGTGTTCATGAAGCTGACCGCATCCGCAGCCGTCATCGCCGAACATTGCATTATCGTAATAGCCTAAAAATTCATTGGCTGTCGTTTCGCTAACTTCTCTCTTTGTTAAGTCATTGATTATGAGCTTGCCGTCGGGGAATACGCGAAGCATCGCGCCGATATCCTTTGTTTTTGCATATTCTTCCGCGTCTGGATAATTACCGCCGCCTATGTACATTTCAACAAGACAGCCGTTAACGCGAAGATTATAAGCAACATCGTAGGCAATGCCTTCTGCGTCGGGTTCCGCGAATATAAGCGATGCGGAAATGCCGCTTGCTTCGTCACTGCCGCCAAGTACGGCAATGAGTCTGTTCACGCCGATTGCGGCGCCGACAGCGCCCTTTGGCGAGCCGAACTGACTCATAAGGTTATCATATCGTCCGCCGGCGCAGATAGGGAAACCTACACCGTGAGTATAGCACTTGAAGATTGAGCCTGTGTAGTAATCAATACTTTCAAGCATACCAAGGTCGATAGAAACATACTTTTCAAAGCCGTAAAGGCAAAGAAGTTCGTATATGCGTTTAAGGTTGTCAAGCGCGACTTTTGATGTTTCGTTCAGACCGTCAACATATGCTTTTTCAAAAACCTCCTCGCCGCCGAAAAGATACGGCAGGTCGATTATGATATTTTTAATGCTTTCATCAATATTAAGACCGTCTGTAATAGCCTTTATGCCGACAGAATCCTTTGAATCGATACGCGCGCGAAGCTTTTCGATTGAATCTTCGTCAAGACCTGTCTGCTCGGCAAGACCGTTGAAAAATGCAATCTGACCGATTTCCATCGAAAATTCTTCAATACCGACAGCGCAAATAGCCTCCATAGCGGCGGCGATAACTTCCGCGTCTGCCGCCGGCGAGTATGAGCCTATAAGCTCAATACCGCTCTGAGTAAACTCTCTCTGACGCGCGCCCTGTGTCTGTTCAACACGAAACACACTGCCTGTATAAAGGTATCGCTGAGGCGACGGCGCGTTTGCGACCTTTGTAGCCGCCATGCGCGCGATTGATGTGGTAAAGTCAGGCCGCAGCGCAAGGATGCGTCCTTGCTCGTCAAAGAATTTAAACATATTTTCCTGTGACAGCTGACCGCCTATGCCGTTATAGCAATCATAGTATTCAAATGACGGAGTTTCAACCTCCTTATACCCAAATGACGAGAATACAGACCATATAGTCGCCTCAATATCTTTTTTTACCGCGCATTCATCCGGCAGTATATCATTTACGCCGTTTGGCGTATGCAATTTCCAGTTTGACATACAAATTTCCTTTCATTTAAACTTTATTATGCTAAAGCGCTAAAGCTATTATACTCATATTGCATCTATTTGTCAAGTAATTTTTTTGTTTTTTTCAGTACGTAAAAAGACTGCGGCAGCCTGATTAAAAAAATCATTTTGCCGTAGCCATTTTTTATTAGTCGTTGTCGCTGTACAAGTAAACCCAAAGAATTGTAAGAAGCGCAATCGCGATACCTCCGCCGATACATACAGCCGGAAGCCTTGCTTCGGTATTAAGCGTCTTTTCAAATTCTATAAGAGGTTTCTTTGAAGGGGCAACATCGTCAGAATCAATCTTTTTCGATAGTTTTAGTGTCCCCTTTGATTTTTTGTAAAGGAGTGTATTTCTGTCATAATCTGTTTTAATCTGTTTGAGTTCTCTGTCAGAAAGCGGTATACAATCGGTGCGTACCTTTAAAATCTGATAACCGTTCTCCGCGTCGTCGCTTCTTCTTAAAAGCGCGTAATTATAATATGAACGGTCGGTTGAGAACCTAATATAGTATATTTCGTCGCCAAGATTATATGCCTCGGAAATCAGATAAAATCTGTCGCCGTTGGGAGGGATATTCAGAGCGTTTCTGTATTCCTCCATAGTGGAGTAATTCGCGATATCGAAATTTGTAAAGCCTGTAATGTTTTTCAGCACAGCCTCAATCTGTGCTTCATCTTCGTTATTCAGTCTTTCCGCGATATCCTCATAAGTGACACTGTCTGCGGCAGTATTTTTCAGCGTGTCGAAGAATTTTCCGAGATTGGCGTTAAAATATGAAATATCAACGCCTGAATGGAAATATTTTCCGCTAAAATCCATAACTCCTATTTCATTCTGCACAGGCGGCGCGTTCACATACTGAAACGCGTCGCCCGAGATAGCCGTGTAGTAGTCGGAATGGATAAGCATATTATCCTCGTATACCTTGTATATGATGTATCGCTTGTCTTCGTTGAAGCCGATTGAATATGTTCCGACCTGACCATTGCCGAGCAGCGTATAGTTTGAGTCGAGAATCGCGATTCTTTCCGCCTTTTCCTTTTCCTCATCATATTTCCATACATGACATGAGGCAACATGATATTCTCTGTCCGCGAGAAATATTACAAGATAAGGGTTATCGTTGGCATCGAAATTGATTACCTCACTGTGAATTATACCGTTAGGATAAGCGTCGCCTTCGTCGTAGCGGAATGTATCGCCGGGATTTTCGGTATACAATGAGCCATAGGTAAAAATATAGTCATTAAGCACATACGCGTATACGGACGACATTTTTCCGACAGGCTCATCAGCGCTTACAGAGCTGAATGTGAGGCATGATAAAGCTATTATTACAGAACACAAAGCAGATAAAAATCTGAATATTCTGTTTTTCAACATCACACCCCCTAAATCTACATGATAGTATTATTGTTTACATAATTCTCTTTATTTATTATACAAGTAACATTGTAACAATTCAACTGGATTTTTGTTAAAGGCTTATTACAATAATATGGCAAATTACCTCTTTACAAATTAGAAAATATGTACTATAATTAGTGAAATGGGATAAAAATGCGGATTTTACATATGCGGAAGGAATGATATATAATGATAAAGGCGGCAGTTCTTGGCGCGACGGGATACGCGGGTATAGAGCTTGTAAGACTTCTTACAAATCATCCTGAGGTAAGTATTGAGATACTGGGTTCACAGAGCTTTGCGGGACAGAAAATAAGCGAGGTTTATCAGAACTTTAATCATATTCTTGAAAAGGAATGTGAAGAATTTGACCTTGAAAAGACGGCAAAATGCGATGTTGCGTTCACAGCGCTTCCGCATGGAGCTTCAAAGACGGTTATCCCTTCGCTCCTTGAAAAAGGTATAAAGGTTATCGACCTGAGCGGTGATTATCGTTATGATGACGCGGCGGTATATGAGGAATGGTACGGCGAAAAGCATTCATCACCGGAGCTTTTGAAGGAATCTGTTTACGGGCTCCCTGAGCTGCACAGAGAAAAGATAAAGAGCGCAAGACTTATAGGCAATCCCGGCTGCTATACGACTTGTTCAATCCTTGGCGCGGCGCCGCTTTTGGCAAATAAGATTGCGCAGACGAAAAATATTATAGTAGACGCGAAATCAGGCGTTACAGGCGCGGGCAGAGGTCTTAAATTACAGAACAGCTTTTGCGAGTGTACGGAAAACTCAAAGGCATATAACGTAACAAAGCATCGCCACACGTCTGAAATTGAACAGGAGCTTTCAAATGTTGCGGGAGAGAATATAATGATTTCTTTCACTCCGCATCTTATTCCGCAAAAACGCGGTATTTTATCAACTATTTATATGAATCTGAACCGCGAATCAAGCGATGAGGAGCTTACTGAGATGTACAAGGATTTTTATAAGGACGAATTTTTTGTACGTGTAAAAGAAGCCGGAAATCTTCCGGAAACAAAGCATGTTGCCGGTTCAAACTTTGTTGATATTGGCGTATGTTATGACAAACGGCTACAAAGAGCGGTTGTTATTTCAACGCTTGATAATATTGTCAAAGGAGCCGCGGGACAGGCTGTTCAGAATATGAATATTCTTTTTGGTCTTGGTGAAAAAACAGGACTGAATAATCCGGGATTCTACTTATAACAGATAACAGATTATAACAGATAACAGAGGGTGAAAATAACGATGGAAGAATTAATTAAAAAAGCGGGAATACTTATCGAAGCTTTGCCGTATATACAGAAATTCTCAGGCAAAACAGTCGTGATAAAATACGGCGGAAA
>CAZWLT010000089.1:0-6012 GCA_964634915.1 uncultured Clostridium sp.
CAGAGGAGAAATTTCAATCGGATGATCCATAACAAATGTAGGCTGAATAAGATGCTCTTCGGCAAACTCCTCGAAAAACAAATTCAATATATCACCCTTTTTATGTCTTGATTCATATTCCACATGATGAGCGTCAGCCGCCGCGCGGGCTTCTTCAAGTGTCCTGATTTCATTAAAGTCCACACCGGCATACTTCTTTACCGCATCAACCATTGTGATACGTTCAAACGGCTTGCCAAGATCCATTTCGATACCGTTATATACAATCTTTGTTGTGCCAAGAACTTCATTTGCAACATGGCGGTAAAGATTTTCCGTGAGATCCATCATACCGTGATAATCTGTGTAAGCCTGATATAATTCCATAAGAGTAAATTCCGGATTATGACGCGTATCCAAGCCTTCATTTCTGAATACACGCCCTATTTCATAAACACGGTCAAAGCCGCCTACAATGAGACGTTTTAAGTAAAGCTCAAGAGAAATTCTCAGCTTAAAATCCTCATCAAGAGCATTGAAATGTGTTTCAAACGGTCTTGCCGCCGCACCGCCGGCATTTGAAACAAGCATCGGAGTCTCAACCTCCAAAAAGCCTTGACCGTTTAAATAAGAGCGGATAGATGAAATAATTTTTGAACGCTTTATAAACGTGTCCTTAACATCGGCATTCATGATAAGGTCAATATATCTCTGACGGTATCTCAAATCTGTATCTGTCATACCGTGGAATTTTTCAGGAAGCGGCAAAAGCGATTTTGAAAGAAGTGTAATCTTTTTCGCTCTTATTGAAATTTCACCCGTCTGAGTTGTGAAAACTTCACCCTCCGCGCCTATAATATCGCCTATATCAAGCTTTTTGAAACGGTTATACTCCTCCTCGCCGAGAATATCCTTCTTCACGAAAAGCTGAATCTGTCCGTCAATATCTGAAACATGAACAAAACCTGCCTTACCCATGCCGCGCTTTGACATGATACGTCCGGCGATTGAAACCTGCTGTCCGTCAAGCGGAGAAATCTTTGCTTTTATAATCTCAACCTCGTCAGAACCACGCTTTTTAAACTCTCTGTCCTCTTCTGTATAGTTATCCTTTATCTGACCTGACGTATGCGTTCTGTCATACTTTGTAATCTTAAACGGGTCAAGGTTTTCATTCTGTAAATCGGTCAGCTTATCACGACGCACCTGTAAAAGGTCGGATAGCTTCTCTGTCTGTTCTGTGTTTGCCATATATATAAGTCCTCCTAAAATTATTTCTGCATATTACATATATCTAAGATGTCCCCCGGCAATATAGGCGGCGGGGCAAAACCCATATTGAATTATATACTATTTCTCGCCAATTTACAATGACTTTTCAGAAAAAAGTCACATTTTATCACTAAAAACATAAGAGAAATAACAAATTCCATTGACATTGAACCGATAATTTTATAAAATAACTTTATAAACGTATTTTCAGGTGGTGAATATTTTGAAAAAAATTCTGATATTTATAATCTCCGCGATACTGCTTATGACAAGCAGCGCATTGGGCGCATACAAAGTTGAAACAGATGATGACGAATATGTATCGGACACAGTGTTTTTTGCGCCTGTATCAACATGGGATGATGTTGACGCGCAGATAATAAATTTAAAGAAAGGCAGAATGATTTTTTACGCGGGACGTGAAAATGAGCCGCAAAAAATAGAAACGGCTGTTATGCCTATTAACGCAACAAATAAAAAACTTACATACAAGTCCGAGGACATCAGTATTGCGGAAGTAGACGGTAACGGTTATGTGACACCGACCGATAAAATCGGGAATACCGTTATTGACATTCAGTGCGGAAAAGCTTTATCAAAAATGAAAGTAAGCGTAGTCCGCGGCGTTGAGGGAGTTGCAATGTCACAGAGCGCTATGACTCTTTATGCCGATAAGCCAATCACAGCGCGGCTGGAAGCGCTTGTCGCGCCGGCTGACGCGACAATCAGAGACGTTGAATGGTACAGCGATGATGAATCGATTGCGTTTGTCGATGATGAAGGACTGGTATCACCTTGCGGAGTTGGCACAACAGATATTTACGCAAGGACGCTTGACGGCGGTTATATTACAAAATGTACTGTAACAGTCACAACTTGGTCAAAACGCATCGAGGATATTCCTGTTACATATACGGACTATGACATGACAATTGACGAAATGGTTGAAGCGCAGATGCAGGCAAATCCGACCATATTCACAAATGAGGTTATTCCGGCAGACAAAGACGGGGTTGAAGAAAATGTAAACCCCGAAAATCTTGTTTCAGGCTATGACAAGTACCAGTTTATAGACCTTGGCGCTTCAAACAAGGTTGATTCTGACACTTTAAATTCATACCTGAGAGGAAAAGGCGTTTTGAGCGGCAGAGGCAGCGAGTTTAAGTCCGCCGCCGATTCCAATAATATAAGCGAGGTATATCTTGTTATCCACGCGTGTCTTGAAACAGGCAACGGAACTTCCCGCCTTGCGGAAGGTGTAGAATACAACGGTGTCACCGTATATAATATGTTTGGTATAGGCGCGGTGGATGTATCGCCGATTTCGGAAGGGGCAAAATACGCGTATGAACAAGGATGGACCTCAATTGAAAAAGCGATTGAGGGCGGCGCGGAATGGATAAGCGAGAATTATATTAATAATTCAAAGTACAAACAGAATACATTATATAAGATGCGTTGGAATCCTGACAAGCCGGCTGTTCACCAGTACGCGACCGATATAGAATGGGCGTCAAAGCAGGCAAAAAGTATGAGCTCAATGTTCGAGGCGTTCCCTATGGCAAAATATCGCTTTGAAATACCTGTATATAATGGACAGGAAAAACCGGAAGTAAAATAACAGGAGATTGAAATGGAGAAATTAAATAAAAAATTCCACAAAATATATGAATTTATAACGTATCTTACAGGCGACAATGTAAGCATATACGCGGCGCATGCGTCTTTTTTCCTTATAATCTCAGCAATACCTCTGCTTATGCTGATTTTCACAATCGCGAAACTGTTTATCGATGTTGACCAGATTGCAATTCTGCACACGATAAATTCGTTCGTGCCGTCACAGGTCAGCGGACTTATATCAACAATACTGAATGAATTGCTTGATAAATCATCGTCAATACCCGTTATTTCAATTACAGCCGTATCAACACTATGGCTTGCGTCATCGGGAATATCGGGACTTTACAGGGGGCTTGAAAAAGTATACAATTTGCCGACAAGAAATTTTTTCTATGTACGCTTTGTATCAATAATATACACTCTTGCGTTTGTCGCGACGCTTATACTGACAATGCTGTTTTTCTTCTTTGGCGGCAAGGTTGAGTCATTTTTCGCGGTACATTTCGCGTTTATGCTTAATATAATACAGTTGTTTCTGAGAAGAAAAATATTATTTTTCACGATTTATCTGACAATGCTCTTTGCCCTGTTCTATAAATTCATGCCAAGACGCAAAAATAAATTTGTGCATCAGATTCCCGGCGCGCTTATTTCGGCAATAGGCTGGGAGATGTTTTCATTTATATACTCAATATATATTGATAATTTCTCGAATTACTCGTACGTTTACGGCTCGCTGACCGCGCTTGTATTACTTATGCTGTGGATATATTTCTGCATGAATATATTTCTTTACGGCGCGCAGATAAATAAAATGATTAAAAATGGATTTTTTAAAAAATAATACTATCTTTAAATCCGCTTTTATGATATAATATTATCATCAACGGTAAAGGAGGGCTTGGGCATGATATTTGACGCGATTGTTTTTACACAGGAAGAACTTGAAAACGCTCTCTATGCCGGCTATACATCTGTCGGACTGTGTGATAACACCTTTAATTTACCGATACACGGCGGCATAAGCTATACCGCAATAGGTAATGTTACGGCATCAATTAATTTGCCAAAAAAAGACTTTGCCCGTCTTGATATAAAGTGTGACGGATTTATCCCGAAATTTATACATGGCGGTGAAACCGCTATTCCGGCATCACCGCTCGCTTCGCACACAACCTCATCATCAAGCTATGTATCATCATATATGCTTTCAAGCTATATAACCTCTTACATATATGAATACCAATACGAATACGGCTCATTTTCTTCATCATACACATCGTCATACAGCAGCGGTATGTCATCATTTGTGACGAGCTTCCGGCTTGAATACGGGAATACATGTATATTGGTAAACGGATACGGCATTAATTTAATCTGAGAAATTCATTCGTATGCGGCGGATTTTCTCAGGTATTTTTTTAACAGGAGTTTAACGTGAAAAATCACGTTTTGATTTAATTGCCCGTACGATATTTTTTATCGCTGTTCGCGGGCAAGAAAGGCTATTGAGATTTATATGAACGCGATACACATAAACTGGACAAAACCATACACAAATAAAACGAACCGCCCCTATGAGGTTGAGGATTTTGAAATTCTCACGACCATACTTTCCGCGATGAAATGGCGCGAAAAAAACGGAAGTATCACTATGGTCACGGACTCAATCGCCGCGGAATACTACCTCAAAACAGGACTTGACGTGATATGGGACAGTACCGAAAATATACTTGATGACATTGATGTAAACGCGGATGTATTCTGGGCGGCAGGGAAAATATTTTCGCTTTCAAAACAGACCGCGCCTGTTGCAATGATTGATACGGATTTTATTGTATGGGACAAAATCAATACAGACGCGCTTGCCGATGTGACGGTTATTCATTTTGAGGATTTATATCCGGACGTTTATCCACCAAAAGAATATTTTCATATGACTGATTATGATTTTGACGTTGGATTTGACTGGGAAACCAAGGCGTGCAATACCGCGTTCTGCGTTATTAAAAGCGAAGAGCTGTTACGTTATTACACTAACGAGTCAATTAAATTCATGCGTGGCACAGACGAAAAAAATGACCGTCTTAAATATATGGTATTCGCCGAACAGCGGCTTTTACCGATGTGCGCGAAAAAACTCGGCAAATCAGTCATGGCGTTTTCAGACTTGTCCGCGTTATTCAAAGACGGGGCAAATATGTTTACACATACATGGGGAATGAAACAGCAAATGCGTGATAATCCCGCGCTGCGATACGATTTCTGCAGGAGGTGTATAAACAGAATTACGCATGATTATCCGCGTCTTACGGAAGTAATCAAAAATATAGAAAATCTGAAACAGTATTTCTGATACTGTTTTTTTCTTTCACATTCTGCGCATACTATGTAAAAGGGAGTGAAAGTATGGATTTTTTAAAAATTATATTCGCATCGGCAGGCTCGATAATCGCGCTGTTTTTATCGGCAAAAATAATCGGAAACAAGCAGATGTCGGAGCTTAGTATGTTCGACTATATCAACGGAATAACAATCGGCTCAATCGCCGCGGAAATGGCAACAGAGCTTGATAGGGAATTCTATTTCCCTCTTATCGCAATCGCTATTTATACAATAATAATATGGTTTATATCCTTTGTAAGCGAGAGAAATATAAAATGCCGCCGTTTTTTCGGCGGACGTTCAATACTTCTTATGCGGAAAGGTAAATTATATAAGAAAAATTTTAAGAAGGCAAAAATCGACCTTAACGAATTTCTTACACAATGCCGTATAAACGGCTATTTCAAGCTGTCTGACATAGATACAGCCATACTTGAAACAAACGGAAGGATATCGTTTCTTCCAACCGCCGCGGCGCGCAATGTCACCACACAGGATATGAATCTCGCGGTAACGCAGGACGAAATCATGTTCTCTGTTATACTTGACGGAAATATAATGGAGGAAAATCTCAAGCGGTCAGGGAAAGATAAAAAGTGGCTTGAAAATGAACTCCGCAGGCATAAAATCGGAAATATAAAGGACGTGTATTTCGCGGAATGCGACAGCGGTAATTCGCTTTTTGTGTTCGCAAAAACAAATGACGGGCCGGAAAACGACCCGTTCCAGTAAAAAACCGCCTCGTTTTTTTAT
>CAZWLT010000090.1:0-5960 GCA_964634915.1 uncultured Clostridium sp.
AATAAATACAGATAATGAATAATTATACACCACAATGCAGAAAATTTCATTTACCTATTGATATTTACTGAAATTTTTGATATTATATAGTGGCTGATAATAAAATAGGAGGGCAAACGAATGGAAGATTTTGTAAGCCGTTTAACCGCGACGTTTATAACGGACGGACGATGGCGGTGGTTTGTAAGCGGATTGGGATATACGCTTCTTATATCGCTTTTTTCGGTAATAATCGGTTTGGTAATCGGAATAATCATGGCGCTCATGCGTCTTTCAAAGAACAGATTGCTGAAAACGGTATCCGGAATATATATTGATATTATCCGCGGTACGCCGACAATGGTGCAGCTTCTTATCATTTATTTTATTATATTCGCGAACGTGAATATAGATAAATGGATAGTCGGCTGTATAGCCTTCGGTATAAACAGCGGCGCGTATATAGCCGAGATAGTGCGGGGCGGTATACTTTCCGTAAACGTCGGACAGACGGAGGCGGGACGTTCTCTCGGTATGACGCACGCTCAGACAATGGCAAGCATTGTAATGCCGCAGGCGATGAAGAATATACTTCCGGCGCTGGGCAATGAATTTGTGGTACTGATAAAGGAAACTGCCGTAATAGGTATGATAGCCAATATCGACCTTGTCGGAGCGGCGAAGAAAGTGCAGAGTCTTACATATGATTACCTCATACCGCTGCTTTCGATTGCGATTATATATTATGTAGTAATAAAAATCATCAGCCTGTTACTCGCAAAGTTGGAGAAGGGCATGAGAAAGGCGGATAAGAGATGATAAAGGTTACGGGATTAAAAAAGAGCTTTGGAGAGCTTCAGGTATTAAAAGACATAAATCAGCATATAAAGCCGGGTGAAAAGGTGGTTGTAATCGGACCGTCCGGCTCCGGCAAATCAACGTTTCTTCGCTGTCTGAATATGCTTGAAACGCCTGACGAGGGTGAAATACTTATTGAAGGCGAGAGTATAACGGCGCCGAAAACAAATGTAAATAAAATACGCGAGAAAATGGGCATGGTATTCCAGCAGTTCAATCTGTTTCCGCATCTGAGCGTGCTTGACAATATAACTCTCGCGCCGGTAAAGGTTAAGAAGATGCCGAAGGCGGACGCGGAAAAACTTGCGGCGGAGCTTTTGGAAAAGGTGGGACTTGCCGATAAGGCGAATTCATATCCGGCACAGCTTTCGGGCGGACAGCAGCAGAGAATCGCGATAGCGAGAGCGCTTGCTATGGAGCCTGATATAATGCTGTTTGACGAGCCTACATCTGCGCTTGACCCGGAAATGGTCGGCGAGGTGCTAGGCGTTATGAAGGATCTTGCCGACGCGGGTATGACAATGCTTGTTGTCACTCATGAAATGGGGTTTGCGCGGGAGGTTGCGTCAAGAGTGCTGTTCATGGACGGAGGATATGTCGTTGAGGAAGGCACGCCCGATGAAGTATTTTCAAATCCGCAAAACGAGCGGACAAAATCATTTTTAAGCAAGGTATTATAACCAATATATTTTAAGGAGGAACAAAAAAATGAAAAAAGGTTTAATTAAAGCGGCTGCGATAGGCGCGGCGGCGGTATTGTCGGTAACGGCGCTTGCGTCGTGCGGCGGCAAAAAGGACGACACATTGATTATGGGAACAAACGCGGCGTTCCCGCCGTTTGAATTCACAACGTCACAGGGTCTTGTCGGTGAATTTGACGGTATTGACGTGGCAATCGCGAAGAAAATCGCGGAGGACAACGGAATGACGCTGCAAATTGAGGACATGGAATTTGACGGTCTTATTTCAGCTGTGTCAACGGGAAAGATTGATATGGCGGTTGCCGGTATGACGGCGACAGACGAAAGAAGACAGAATGTTGACTTTTCGGACACATACTTCGTGGCGTCGCAGGTAATGGTAGTGGCTGCCGATAATACGGATATCACAAAGGCGGAGGATCTTAAGAATGATAAGACGGTCGGCGTTGTGCTTGGTTATACGGGCGACGCTATTGTTACCGATGACCTTGAAATCGCGGAAGATAAGATTACAAGAGCAAACAGAGGTCTTGACCTTGTGCAGGACGTTAAGAACGGCAAGCTTGACGCGGTGGTTATCGACTCGGCAACGGGCAAGGCGCTTGCGGAAAAGAACGGACTGAAAATTGTTGAGGACGCGTCGGCGTTTGAGGCTGAAGAATACGCGATTGCGGTGCAGAAGGGCAATAGCGAGCTTCTTGAAAAGATTAACAAGACGCTTAATGAAATGAAGGACAGCGGCGAGATTGACGAGCTTGCCGTAAAGTATAACCAGTAGTATCGGGTATTACGCGCCCCGATATACGCAAATATTTATAAAAAACAGACAAAAAACATTATATAATTTATGCCACATTCACAAAAAAGAAACTAAAATAAAAAAGTAATTGAAATTTGCTTGCATATAGTTTATAATGTTAGTATATGAATGTAACTTGTATGCGTGTCGGGTCGTCATGCCGGCGCTCAAACAAAAAACAAAAAATTTTTTTAAGAAAAGGGGTAAACAAAAATGAAGAAATTCACAAAACTATTTCTATCATGCGCGGCAGTTGCCGCTGTAACGGCAGCGGTTGCAACTTCGGCTATGGCGGCTGAGATGACTCTTTCAGCTAAATACAATGAGCCGACGGACGAAACTGCGGCAACCACCACGGTAACGATTACGTGCGATTCTGAGGACGAAGTTCAGACGCTTCTTATCCTAAAGCCCAGCTATGACAAGACGAGCGTTAAGGTAGCGGACATCCTTCAGATTGACCAGAAGGACAGCTCAATCACAACGGCTACAATTCCTGTATTGGACGAGAATAACGACGACGAAAAGGGTACATACACCGTTCTTGTAGGCGGTACTTCAGGCAATATCTATGCGGGTACATTCTCAATCGGCGGTGAGGAAATTACTATCGGTGATGTAAATGGTGACGGTGACGTCAAAGCAAACGACGCTAACGCTATTTTATGGTCTACCGTAAGCAAAGACGCAGACAAAATAAAAAATGTTGGTAAAACAATTAATCTGTCAGACGGCACAACCAAGTTGGTTGGTGATGTAAACGGAGACAATGACATCAAAGCAAACGATGCTAACGCTGCTTTATGGTATACCGTAAGCAAAGACGCAGACAAAATAAAGGAAGTTGGTACAGTAGTTGTAGGTACAATAGTTGACACACCTGCGGCTGAGTAATTTTGATTTAATATTGCAGTGACGGATTTATATTCGATTGTACGGATGTACAATCGAATATCCGTTATTAATATAGGATAATCTGAAAGGGGTAAAAACAAAGATGAACAAAAACAAAAAAATTATTTCTCTTGTTGCCGTTATTGCGATGATTTTCACAATGCTTTCAAGCTTTACATTCGCAAGCGCGGCGGGAGCAGGATTCACGTTGTCAACGCCGACATATAACGACGATGGCACAATTTCAGTAACAGTGGGATACACCGGTGTAACAAACGGTGTGGCAGACGGTTCATTCACAATCGAAATGCCTTCAGAGGTTACGGCTGTTAAACCTGTTACAGGTACAACTTACACCTATGAAAATAATATTTTAAAATATTCGTTTATGTTAGGTAATAGCGCGACTTCTGCGACAGAGGGCACTATCGATACTTTGGTGTTGACAGTGAGCGGTTTGACCACAACAAAGGATATTGCAATTGCAGAAGGCTCATATCTTGACGCAAACGATGATACTTCATATGAAGTTGGAGATGCAACAAATAATTTAGCATCTCCCACAGTGACGCTTCCGCTTGACCCGAATGCTCCGACGCCGAAGCCGACAACAGACGTAACTCCGGCTCCTGTGGCTACGGAACCTCCGACGGACGCGCCGGAAATTAACGACCCTGTAACAGCGACAAACTGTTTTGTATTCGGTACGCCTTCAATATCGGACGATGGTCTTACGGTTACAGTCGATGTTAATTATGTGGGTATAACAAACGGTGTGGCAGACGGTTCATTCACAATCGTAATGCCTTCAGAGGTTACGGCTGTTAAACCTACTACAGGTACAACTTACACCTATGAAAATAATGTTTTGAAATATTCATTTATGTTAGGTAATAGCGCGACTTCTGAAACGAGCGGTAAAGTTGACACACTTACATTGACGCTGAGTACACCGTTTAAGTACGACAATCAGCTGACAATTGCGGACGGTTCATATCTTGACGCAAACGATGATACTTGCTATGAAGTTGGTAAGAATGGCGTTCTTGGCTCTAACGTAGTTCTTCCTGCATATGGCGAAACAGAAACACCGAAAACAGTAGGTACAATCGCATTGAGCAAGGCTGTCACGGTAACGGTTAACGATACTCCTGTTGACGGCGAATCACAGTACTTCATTATTCCTACAGTTAAGAAGGGTGACGCTGACGCTGTATATGGTACAGACTATGTTGCTACAATCGGTGACACCACACTTACAGCAGCTCAGTATTCTAACTTGATTAACGGTTATTTCGACGCTGAAAATGTAAAGGATATTGTTGCTGCTAACAATATTACAAGCATTAATGACGTTGTAGATCAACTTGTATATACGTTATATGACAAGACTGTTACGGTTTCAGCTCAGTTGGTTAATAAGTCAACCGGTGAAATCGAAAACGGCGATGACGGTACTGTTAGTGTCGGTTCAGACAAGGTAACTATTAAGAAGCCGGTTCTTTCCGCTACTGTAAGTCCGTCAACGGTTTATGTCGGATCAAAGGCTACCGTTACGGTTAAGGTAACAAGCAACGCTAAGAGCGACGGTGTTCTTACAATCGCGGCTACAGACGACAGCTTGGATTACGTAACAGGCTCAGGCATTAAGACCGCTGTCGCAAGTGATAATAAGAGCGCGACCGCGACATTTACAGGCGCTGTTAAGGGTTCAAACGCCGTAGTTATCGAATATTCATATGATTATACGGATGAAAACGGCGACGCTCAGACAATAACAGGCGAAAAGAAAGTCACAATCAAGGAAAAGAGTGACAGCAGCAGCTCTTCATCATCGTCAAATACTTCAGGTACGGGATCCGGCGGCATAATCGCTAACGGTATCTACGGAACAACAGGTACTTTGACAATTCCGGGCGTTACATTCACAGACCTTGGCGACGCTGCATGGGCGGCTGACGCTATCGCGGCTCTTGCTTCAAAGAACATCATCAGCGGCAGAGATCAATATACATTCGATCCGAACGCTAACATCACAAGAGCTGAATACTGCCAGATTCTAATCGGCGCTATCGGTCAGGACGGCGCGTATGCGGACGCTCAGTTCAATGACGTTCCGACTGACGCTTGGTTCTATCATTCGGTAGCTGTTGCAAGCCAGCTTGGTATTGTATCGGGTTACGGCGACGGCAACTTCGGTCCTTATGATTTGATTACAAGACAGGATATGGCTGTAATGACAATGAACGCTGTTCAGAGTGTCGGTAAGGCATTGACGGCAACATCATCTCCGTCATTCTCAGACGCTGATCAGGTTTCTGATTACGCAAGCGATTCTGTTTATACTCTTGCTCAGGCAGGTATAATCAACGGTATGGGCGACGGTACATTCGCTCCGCTTAACAACGCAACAAGAGCGCAGGCGGCTGTGATTATCTACGCTACATTCGTTCAGTAATTAAAACAGCATATATAAAAGAACAGCCCTTCGGGACTGTTCTTTTTGCGTGTAGAGAAAACATTATTAAATGTAAATCATTATTTATATACGCATTTGTAGGGGCGACCCTTGCGGTCGCCCGTTTGAAAGATGCCGCAATATTGTGGGCGACCGATGACCGCCCCTGCGAAGGGCGACCGCAAGGGTCGCCCCTACGGACAACACGTGTCCCGTAAGCCGTCCTGCGAAGTGCCGAAGGCAATTCGGAGGAAGGGGGACCGCCGCCATA
>CAZWLT010000091.1:0-5953 GCA_964634915.1 uncultured Clostridium sp.
CCCGTCATTCAACGTTTCAGCGGAAGATTGTAACTCCCGCTGAAAAAAGTAAGCGAGCCCACGCCGCCTATAGAGGCGGAGGACATCTTGCTTTCAGTTATATAAATATAGCTATCGCGCTGTAATTATCGGCGTCTGCCGGCGCATTGCGTTTTCTTTCGGCGAGCATATACTGAAGCCATTCTCTCGGTGATGAGGAATGCTTACGGGAATACTCCATAAAGTCTTCATCGACATATTCCCAGAAGCCATCCGAACACAGCAAAAACGAGGATTTTTTTTCAAGCTGCGCGACAGGAGAAATGTCCGGTTTGAACTTCGAGCCGTCTCCCAATGTCCTTATTAATTTATTCTGATCGGGACTTATTCGTATGTCATTATACTCAATATCTCCCGCCATAAATGACGCGAAGGCTACGCTATGGTCATCCGTGACCTCCTGTATCAGATGCTTTTTAAATCTGTACAGACGGCTGTCTCCGCAATGCGCCCAGATTGCCTTGTTATCGTCGCAAACAAGCGCGGCAACCGTTGTGCTCATCTTTTTGGTACGCGCGTCCTCGCCTCTTTTTTCCAGAATCGCATTCTGTGCCGCCTCAAGGTACGCATACATAATATCCTGAGATATTCCCGCCTGCGAATCAAAGCATTGCAGAATAGTCGAAACCGCAAGTGATGAAGCGGTTTCGCCGCCTCCATGTCCGCCCAGTCCGTCGGCAAGTACAAAACAGTACATACCATTCTTTTTCAATCTTCCGATAGTATCTTCATTGTTCTCTCTGCCGCCCTTATTGGTTACAAGAGCAAATCTCATCAATTGCCACCTCCCGTACTTACGCGGAACGATGTGACGCCGTCTCCTAACCTGAACACTGTTCCGTCGGGTATGTATACAGGAACTTTCGGTTCCAATTTATCGCTTCCGTTAATATATGTGCCGTGTGTCGATGACAAGTCAGTAATCGCGAACATTCCGCGCATTCCGTCATAACGCACACTGCAATGACATCTGCTTACTTTAGGATCATCAAGGATAATAACCTGACAGCTCTTCGCGTCACGGCCTATGTTTATATTCTCGCTGCCAAGCGATATTCTCTCGCCTGCAAACTCGCCGCTTACACCTATAACAGCCGGCTGCTTAGCCTTCTTTTTCTTTACAATTCTCCTGACCGCAAGAAGAGATAAAAGCAACACTGCCAGAATTACCGCTGTCACAAACAGCGGGAATATTATTGTGGCTTCCTTGTAAGGAATGTCGTTTTCATTAAGCATATTTATAACTTCACCGCTTGTGACCGCCTTGTTCTGATTTACGTTTCCGTCATAGAAATTAACGCCTACAACATCTCCGTTTTTATCAACAAGCGCGCCGCCCTTATTCCTTTCAGACATCTGCGCGGTTATAAGATATACATCTGTACTTTTGCTGTCAACGATATTAATCGAATTCTTGGAATTCACAGCTCCCTCTGTAATTACGCTGTTATCGTCCTTACTGTAATAACCGAGCGCGTAAACTTCTGTTCCGTCCTTTACATCGCCTTTTTTGAATTTTGCGATTTTGACGTTTTTCAAATCTTCTTCCATTTCAAGAACAGCAATATCGGCCGCTTTTGAAGACGCTGCGATACCGACCGCTTTTACATTCTGCTGCGCATTCACTCCGGCATAGATATCGCCTTGATAGCCTTCAACAGCCGCAAGGCTTGTAAGAATATAACGCGGATTTAATCCTTTCCCTATCACGATACCGGTAACTTCTTCTGTTCCGAACTGATTATTGACGGTTATACGCACAACAGATGATGCGTTCCTCGAAACCCGGAACGGAACATTTTCCGCCGCGTAAGCACACACACCCATCATAAATATAATCGCGGTCAGGAATAATGCCCGCATCCTTTTCTTCATGCTATTCGTCCCTCCTTTAATCTATATCCATCAGCATAACGGTGATATTATCCTGATTTGTTATATGCTTTGAAAGCGCCTTTTCGACAAGCGCGTCGCACACATCATCATCCGCTTCCATGATTATGCTGTTGATTTCCGCGTCGGAAAGCGCTCTGTATAAGCCATCCGAACACAGAAGCAGCGAATCCCCTATCCTAAGAGGAAAATTATTCATATTCGCGTCAATTTCCTGAAGATCATCTATTCCAAGATAACTTGTCAGCGCGGCGCGGTGAGGATTATTGAAGGCTTCATCCTGAGAAATTTCACCGTTTATCACCATTTTATCAAGCACCGCCGCATAGTTATGCTCATCATTAAGCTGCGCGAGATTGTTCTTTCTGAAAAGGTATATTCTGCTGTCACCGATTGACAGCCAGTGCAAATTCCAATCCTTTATCACAACCGCCGCCAATGTTGAACCGGCGCCGTCAAGCATCTGTACCGCTTCATTCGCACGCTGTGCCGCGTGTACCATTCTTGCTCTTACGGATTCTTGCTCTGAATTTATATAGCTTTTCAAAAACACATCAGTCGCAGTATGACTTGCCTGACGTCCGTTTGCCATGCCTCCCATTCCATCAGCCAAAACCGCCGCTATTCCGGCGCGCTTTTGCTCGTTACGGTCAAATATATTGGAATACGCAAAATAGTCCTGCTGTTCATCTCTGCTGCCTATATGCTGAGCATTATACGGCGTCACCATTGTCGGTCTTTTTATTTTTTCGGTATTTTTCATAATCGTCAGTTTCCTTTTTTTAAATGCCGGTAATCTGTTTCTGTTCTGACCGCTGTTTCCTTTAATTAATAAACCTGTATTTCACTTATTGCTATATCCTTCCAGTCGCCTGATACACTGTCAAGAACGTGAATTTTAATATACGACGTGTCTGCCGGAGCGTCAAATTTAATATCCTGCAGTACCCGATACTGGTTTATATCCAGATCTTGAGTCTTGCTGCCGCCTTCATATTCAACAAGAACCTTCGTTATGCGCCGGTTCCTTGTATATGTCTGTTCTGATTTAAAATAACCGTTTGCCATTTTAATACCGTTTACATGCTGCTTTGTATCGGCGGATATTGTGATTGTCGGCGTAATCTCTATGTTTCTGTCCGATGACCATGCAGTTGTAACATCGCCGTCAAAGGCATATTCGGGATAATAATTAACGCTCTTACCCGAGGTATAATCAGTTCCCCTTGTTGACGAAGCGCTTATATGACTAAATACAGGCGCCGGCGGAGTCGTCGCGGTTGCCGCGGCTGTCGGAACAGGCGTCGGAACGGGCGTCGGTGTTTCAGATAAGCCGCCTGCAAACAACGACCCGAATATTATAGCGCAAATAATACCGATTACAAGCACAAAAGCCGCGGCAGCTATGATTATTATCAGCTTTGCATTATTATTCTTAGGCGCCTGATACTGTTGATATTGTCCTCCGCCATATCCTCCGTTGGGATTATATACTCCGTTTAGCGGCGGATTCGCATAGCTTCCCTGATGATATCCGCCGTCCTGCGACGAATAATCCGGCGGTGACATATTTGCCGTATACAACGCGTTATACAACGCCTCAACGCTCTGAAATCTATCGTCGGCAAAAACAGACATACCCTGCATTATGACGCTTTCCTTCACACTGTCTATATTTACGCCAAGCTGAGACGGTCTTGCAAGCGTGTCATTATGTATTCTCTCAAGAGATTCAACAGGCGGTATACCTGTTATCGCGCGATATATTGTCGCGCACAGCGCATATACATCGGTCCACGGACCCTGATTGCCGTGGCTGCGGTATTGTTCCTCAGGCGCGTAACCGGGTTTTAGCTGTATTGAAAGGCTTTTGTTGCCGTCACCGCTGATATCTCTTGCCGCGCCGAAGTCAAGCAGTTTGATATTTGAATCAGCTGTTATCATAATATTATCGGGGCTTATATCTCTATGAATAATACCGGTTTTATGTACCTCTATAAGCGATTTCATCAAAGGCTGCATCATTGCCAGAATACTTTCAGGCTCGGTTTTTCCGCCGTTCCTTTTAAGAAAGCTTTTAAGCGTTTCACCCTCAATAAATTCCATTGCAATATATGCGGTGCCGTTTTCAAGGAAGAAATCCTTTACGGATACAATACCGGGAAGATTATCAAATTTGGCAAGAGCCTTTGCCTCCTCAATAAACTTCGTCTTGCCCTTTTCAAAAGTATCACGGTCGCTGCCGGAGAAGATAGTTATAGTGTCGGTATTTGAAATATCTCTTGAAACAAATCCGTTCGGGAAATATTCCTTTATGGCAACCTTCATTTCAAGATTAAGATCCCATCCTATATATGTTATACCAAATCCGCCTTCACCGATAGACTTTCCTACCCAATACTTTCCGTCAAGTATAGTGCCCGGTTTCAGGTGGTGCAAAGGCGCGTTGTACGCGGACGCGTCAAAACCGCAATGCGGACACGCGCCGCCGTCCGGATTATCTCCCATACATCCCATGCAAATTTTATTTACATCTCTCATTTTTCTGCCCCCTTTAAATTATTTCTACGCTGCTTTTTTTATAATGATAAGCGCTAATTCGATAAATCGGTCATTTTCTCCGCATATCAGTCACCCGTCAGTTATACGTAAAATACAACGTCCTGACTGCCGAGATAAAATCCCGTTCCGGGGTTGAGCGGCACTCGCTTCATCGGCTCAAGCTTTGTTCCGTCCATAAGGTATGTGCCAAAGCTTGAATTATTATCAGTCAGCCATACGTTTCTGCCGTCATACTCTATCGTACAATGCTGCCGGCTTATTTTCGGCGTATTGCTTGCGAATTTTATGTTACACGATAAATCTCTGCCTATAACAATTCTGTCATTCGCCTTCACGGGGAACACTGCATTCTTAAACTCGCCTTCCTTACAAATCAGCGATATACCGTCCTGATTTCCGAGATTTTGGCTCAACGGCTGAGTTCTGGCGTATTCATTCGGATTGTTGTAATTTTGATTCCCGTAATTTTGGTTGCCGTTATTCCACGCATTGCCCGACATATAATTGTTCTGCTGTCCGTTATACGGTCCCTGATAACCGTTGCCGTTACCCGAACGGTTATTATACGCTCTCGCAAGAGAGTTTAGATTCTTTATCAGTATGTAACAGGCGACAAGAGGACCTATAACTATAAACATTCCGAGAATCAGCCATAGCAGAACCGTAGTTCCCGATTCCTGAAATTCCATACCGTATCTTCTCGCATTATTCTGCAGTCTGTCGCCCAGTTTATAGTGCCAGAAATACGGATATATTCCGCAGGTCAGAATAAACAGCAGAACCATTGTTATTCCGCCTGTTGTTTCTTCACCATCGCCACTGCAGATTATATTCGCATCCTCCGCCACCTTATACCAGAAATAATACGGGTAAATACCGCATGTAACTATGGAAAGCAATAAAAGCAATCCCAAACTTCTGTCTTGTTTTACCATATCCCCAAACTCCTTACTATAAATTTTATAAGTCTTAATACCGCGCCGTTTTTTACATCGCATATGACCACGGTATCTTCTGTATTAAACATTCTGAATATATATACTCCGATAAACAATGCCAGCAGAATGAAAACAATTGTTTTATAGACATTCTTATTCATTCTGTCTTTCAGGAAAAATATAACGGGCAAAAGCAAAACCGTCCAGAACAAAGGATGAAACGCAAATGCTCCCGCGATGTCCATTTTCAGCGCGCTCAGCCATGCGCGTGTCATTCCGCACCCTCCGCAGGATATACCTGTCAGAAATTTAAAAGGACATCCTATTCCCATCAATGCCAGAATTACATATCCCAGCAAGATAGATGATATACATAATATGTCTTTTCTTCCCTTCATGGCATTTCTCTCTTTTCAGAAATATATTTATTTCAGAATTCTGCTTTTCCTATTATATCAAATTTATTACATTTTGTCGACATTTTTTACAAACTTTTTCAATTCTTTTATTTTTCTTTGTGC
>CAZWLT010000092.1:0-5733 GCA_964634915.1 uncultured Clostridium sp.
AGGCGTGAAAATCACGCCTGTTTTCGTATCATAATATATCCCCTTTGGAGGACTAAATATGAACACTGATTTTATAAAAAACAAATTAAACGCAGCGTCCGAATTAATAATGACGTTATTCGCCGGAATACTTATGCTTGCGCAGCGTTTCGTCACAGGAGGCTATAAGCCTGTTATGGACGACTGGTTTCTTTACGGCGACCTGTATGATAAGCTTTTTGGCAGAATAAAATATTTTGCTCTGCCAAACGAAAAATTTGCTATCAGACCTTTCGCGGCAATTTCGGACTGCTTTATCACCGCTCCGCTGTTTCGGTATATTACCATCGTGGAAGTATTTGTAACCATTTCACTTCTTGCCGGCGTGTTTTTAATAATTCGCGCGCTTAGAAAAAACAACGCGGCGGCTGCCGGTTTTCTGCTTTGTCTTGTATGTCTGTTTCCGCTTGGTTTTGAGGCGACATACTGGATTGCCGCCGCGACGCGTATTTCATATTCGGTGCTTTTTATCGGCATGGCGGTTTTTTCACTTGACAGCTATTATAAAACAGGGAAAAAATCCGCGCTTATACTTTTCTTGATTGCGGGACTTATAAGCACAGGTTTTTACGAGCCCGCAATAGTGATATATATTATTCTGACGTGCTTTATAATATGGAACAATTACAAGAATAAAAAATCACTTATTCCTCTTGTAATTCTTGCCGCTCAGATATTGGCTATCGGTATATATTATCTCGCGAATTTATCCTCCGGAGAAATTGCGTCGCGCGGAGGTATCGCAAGCGAAAACTTTGCAGAGCACGCGGAACTCGTCGCAGGATATATATGGGATATATTCACGCAAAAATCATACGAGCTGATGCGGAACGGATTCTCAAAAGGAATTGCCTATATCCTTGGCGGTCACAAAATCATCAAGATTTTGCTTGTCGCGTTTCCGTCACTCGGATTCGGTCTGTCCTCCGCGTTGTGCGTAAAAAAACGTAAATTCTCCTTTAAAATATTCATACTTGGAATCGCGCTGTTCGCAGGCGGTATTATCCTGAATTTTGTTCTCAGCTCCGACAGAATACCGTTAAGACTTGTATACTTTTCTTACTTTGGAATCGGAATTATGATTGAAGAACTCCTTGCGATTCTGCCCCGATTTATAAACAGAATTATAACATGTATCGCGCTTTCATTTTTGGCATTCGTATTTACTGTCGCCGGTATCGGTGAAGTGCATGATTATCAGGCGACTTCAGATTTCGATGTGCATATAACCGAGCAGCTTATTGACCTTGACACGCCTGAGCATATCACAGATATTGACAAAAACACATACCTGTTCGGCGGTCAGCACTCATACGAGGAAACACGCTGTATACACTACTTTGACCACATACGCGGCGCAAGCGGCAACTATGCCGATATAACCGGCTGTATGCGGCATCTTACAGGTCACGCGTGGACAAACAACATTATGACATTCACTTACGGCGACATAAATATTATGAAACCGTATATTGATCAGGAGGGTGTATGCGCATTCTACAACGTAGAATATGACAAAACGGTTGTGCCTGTAAGCCTTGCCGCCGACGGCGATAATTATAACATTGTACGCGAAGACGGCTCGGTTGCGGGAACGCTTGTAAAAGTAGATGATACAAAATATCAATATTTTAATTAAGGATTAAAAAAAATGAAAAAACTTATTTCACTTATAACGGCTTTTACTATTATATCGGGCGCCGCGGCATCCGCATGGGAGGGCGCGGAAGAATATGACATGCGAAAACAGCTTGTAAAAGGAAACGAACTGAATGTATATGTGGAAAGCGGCACGGACAGCGCGCCGTATTACGGAGCAAGACTTGAGCCGCGTTCCGGAGTATATTTTGGCGTGATTGCCGAACATTGTGACATTTTTGATGATTTTTCAACATGTCTTACTTATATTGAATTTGATTCGCGGCAGTCTGATTTTTATTATCCCGCCAATAAAATGATAAGAAACAATAATCTTAATGTAATGCTTGGCTGGAATGTGGCAAATGCCGATGTCATAAGAAATATAGACTCGTATACGGATTATATAGAAAATACCGTGAAAACAATCGCGTCGTACGGTAAAAATGTCTATGTGCGTTTCGCCGGTGAAATGAATGATACAGACCTCGGCACCGGCGAAGAATACAAATACGCTTTCCGCAAGGTGGCGGATATAGTTCACAGATATGATAATCTCGCAATGGTATGGTCGCCGATTGCGCTCGGCTCGCTTCTCAAGCCGTATGCGGACTATTATCCGGGTAATGAATATGTCGACTGGATAGGTCTTAGCTGTTATCAGATAAAATATTTCACAGGCAGCAAAGATGTTTCAACAGATGACAAAATGGCATTTATGACTGACAGCTACGCATGGCATACCAATTCCGTTAAACCGATGATGAAATTTATGGCTGATTACGGTATTCAAAAGCCTGTTATGATAAGCGAGGGCGGCGTTGCCAATAGGAATGTGTTCGGCGAGGACACATCCGGATGGGCGTCACAAAGGCTGCGCAATATGTATTGGGATTTAATCATGAAGTACCCGCAGGTAAAAATGATAAATTATTTCAACACGCAAATGGACGGCGAAACTGAATTTTTCAATATGGACGGCAACAATGACCTGATTGGAATTGTCAGAAATGCTACAAGCAGCGGCGCATATATAAGCCGTAATTCGCAAAACAGCTTTTCTTTCAAGGAAATACAAAACAGCAATACTCTTGTAGGTCCCGAAATCCCAATCTACGCCCACGCGTATGCGCAGGACGCGGAATTCATTGATGTTGATTACTATATTGACGGTAATCTATTTGACAGCAACGTGTATTCACCGCATAATGTTACAATTAATCTGAATAATATTTCCGATGGAAGTCATACGCTTGAAGTTTGCTCACGCAGCGGTGATACAATCCTTGATACAAAGCAGTTTAATTTTACAAAGCTGGGCGCGTTCGCCCGTTTTGGCGCGGGAACGATTGTGAATAACAAGCAAATTAATGTAAGTCTTAACGGTAAGCAAATTTCCTTTGACGTTCCGCCGTGCGTAATCGCCGACAGAACGCTTGTTCCGATACGCGCTTTCGCAAACGCGCTTGGTATAAGCGATAATGATATTGACTATAACGGAAACGAAAACACAGTCACAATCAAAAACAGCAATGATACGGTAAAGCTGTATATCAACAATCCCGACGCTTATGTAAACAATCAAAAATCGGAAATTGACGTTCCTCCGACTATTATTGACGGCAGAACTCTTGTTCCTCTGAGATTTATCAGCGAGAATTTCAATTGCAATGTCGATTACAATGACAGCTCGGACGCGCTGAATGTATTTTTGACAACAAAATAGATAATTGTTTAGCTGTCCCCCGACGTCCCTTTGCCGCCATAATCATTTTGGGCATGAGGGGTGTCGGGGACATTTTTCGTTTAGTTATAATATATTCTCTAATTTCATTTCATAGTTTTTCGGCAGATGCTCAAACAGGAATGACAGTACCTTGCAGTGTGAAATCGCGTCAGTTTTATGTCCCCCTTCCGCGTATCCGAGCATTTGCGAAATATTCATTTCAATTTTATCCAGCTCTTCATGATTACCTGTCGCGGCAAGCGCCGCGCGTCTGTCATCAAGATAGTCCGTCAGCCTTTCTATTTCCTCCAACGCTTTTTTATAATCCTCATTTTCAAGACATTCCATAACGGAGCTGTTTATATCCCCTAACTCCTCTGATACATTATTCATATGTCTTGTATACGCAACGCTGCCCGCCGCAACCGCCGCCGCTATTATAGCCGCAATAACAACACCTTTCATAATTAATGCTCCTTTTTATCCTTCTCCCCTTTAAGCTGTATAAACAATTCGTCCTCCGCGTCAAGCGAGGCAATAAAAATTTCACTGATACTGTTTATCCCTCTTTTTTTAATCTCTTTCTCAAACCACTTATAATCCTTTTTTGCGCGTTTTAACTCGTGCTCGTTAAGTGTGCCGTCTGAAACTATTGTACACGGCAGTCCGTCATGGCGCACATTTTTTAAGTTAATATCCTCAACCGTTACACTTCTTGCGCTGTCCTTTGGTATAATACTCAGCTTACCGCTCGTTTCGACAACCGCCACCTCAACGTCAGACACATCATGACAGTTGTTAATTCTGAGTTCTTCGAGTAAATCATTTATATTAAAACGCAGCCTTGCCAGCTCCCCCTCATTGATATGTCCGTCATATATAACAATACTCGGCTCGCCGCTGAGAAATTTACGCATTTTCTTGCTTTTCAGACTCAGGAATGACATGGTTATTTCCGCCACAAGCAAAGTAAGCACAGGAATAATTCCCGACAAAAGCGGCAAGTCAATAGCCTGCATCGGTACTGATGCAAGGTCGGAAATCATTATAGCAACTACCAGCTCGGACGGCTGCAATTCGCCGAGCTGTCTTTTACCCATAACGCGCATCGCCGCTATTACAATTCCATACAGAATGAGTGTCCTTACAACCAATACTAACACAATGCACCTCCCGCAAATTCACTTTTATATATCTTTTCACAACAGGATAAATTTTATGTATCGCTTTACTTTCACACATTAAAGTGGTATAATATACGTCAGGAATAATACAAGGAGATATTGAAATGAAAGAAATTACAGATGAAAATATTGACACGCTTTTCAAAGCAATATTGCAGCTTGAAACGGTTGACGAATGCCGCAGGTTCTTCAATGACCTGTGTACCATTTCTGAGCTTAAGTCAATGAGTCAGCGCATGGAGGTTGCGCTAATGCTGAAAAATAAGAGTGTATATACAGATATCGCCTCAAAAACAGGGGCGTCAACCGCCACCATAAGCCGCGTCAACAGATGTATAAATTACGGCTCTGACGGCTACAATTTAGTAATTGACAGAATGGAGAAAAACAATGAATAGCTATTCGGATTTTGCCGAAATTTACGATTCCCTTATGCACAGGGATATCGATTATGAAAAATGGGCGGATTATATTGAAAATCTTTTTGATATGTACGATGTCAATCCAAAGCTTGTCTGCGATGTCGCATGCGGTACAGGTAATATTACAATTCCTATGGCAAAACGCGGATATGATATGACCGGTGTTGACATATCGGAGGATATGCTCAATATTGCCCGTGAAAAAGCAAGCGGGCTTGATATATTATTTCTTAATCAAAGCATGGTTGACCTTGACCTCTACGGTACAATGGGCGCTTTTCTCTGCATGATTGACGGCATTAATTACGTTATAGCGCCCAAATCACTGTTAAAATTCTTCACCCGTATAAAAACCTGTTTTATGGATTACGGCGGAATTTTTATTTTTGATATAAGCAGCGAGCATAAGCTGAAAAACACAATAGGCTCAAACACCTTTATCCACTGCGGCAAAGACATATTCTACTCATGGCAGAACCGCTATATTGAAAGCAAAAAGCTGTCAGATATGTTTCTCACATTCTTTGTTAAACGAGGAAAAACGTACGAACGGTTTGAGGAACGCCACCTGCAAAAAGCTTATTCCGTAAGCGAAATTACATATCTGCTCAAAAAAGCCGGATTTAAAACAGTTGACACGTATAACGAGCTGTCTTATCATGCGCCTGAAAATGACAGCGAAAGAATTGTTTTTGTTTGCCGCTGAAATGGCGATAAATTAAAG
>CAZWLT010000093.1:0-5700 GCA_964634915.1 uncultured Clostridium sp.
TGTTCCATAATGGTCGTATGTTACAAATATCAAACCATCATTAGAATAAAGTATAAATATGCTTTTATTTTACTGATTAAAATAATTATACGTCATCTGTGAGATGTTCTGTATAATGCTGACGCCGTTATCGACGCTGCCGTTGCCCAATACACATATAACATAGTCGCAAGCCGGAGAATACACAATTGCCGCGTCGCCTTGCACATTATCGTTTTCTCCTGTTTTATTAGCGGTTTTTGTTCCTTCCGGCAGACCGGCGGGTATTTTCCAGGTACGCGTTTGATTTAGAAGCAATTCAAGCATTCTTGAACTTGCGTCGGGAGAAACGAGCGTGCCTTTATAAATATTTTCAAGAATAATACCGCAGTCTTTAGGCGAAGTACGGTTAAAACCGACGAATATTACATGACCGCCGCTCTCAGAGACAAGCTCCGAGCCGTGAGTTGTATTTTGGCAGCCCAGAGCTTTTGTGTTTTTGTTTTCAGTGTCAAAACCGTTTACAGTATCACCTCTGCCAAGAGTTTTCGTAAGGAAGTTGCATGCTGAATTGCTGCTCTCGCAAATCATAAGCTCAAGATTAGATTCGATATCATCATTTATATCAATAGCGCCTGCGGCGGCTTCGTTATATATTGCCGCCATGGTAAAAAGTTTAATCAGGCTGGCGCTTGAATACGGTTTCTCGTTTATTGAAAGGAACTCGTTTGTATTCATGCTTTTTACATATACGCCCCAATCACCGCTTTTACCGGAAAGATAGGAGATTATATTGTCGCGCAAATCGGTAAAACCTTCTCGCGTAGGCGGTTCTTCCGCAAAACCGTCAGCTTTGTATTCCGCAATTTTATCGGCTGTTATGTATACCGCATTGCCTTCCGCGTCATACAGGTCATACAGCGGTTCGGTATACCAGCCGACGCTTGTATATGCGGTTACCTCTGATTGCTTAACGTACATTGTACGGTTTTCAGGCGCGTATAAAAGCACGACAGGCTCGGTATACCAACCGTTATTTTCATAATCGGCAATTTCGCTTTGGTATATGCAAACAGTTCGTCCGTCCTCGGCATACATGGTACAAACGGGCTTATCATACCAGCCGCCGGTTATATATTCGTTAAGCTTTTGAGTGAATATTCTTTTTTGTTCTCCGTTTTCACGATACACAACCGTTGTGTTCTTATAAAGAAAAACCGAAACAGCGGCAGCGATGAGTACAAATACCAACATAATAATAAGTTTCTTTCTCATTTTTGTCCTCCCCAAATGTTCAATAAGGGGCTTTGCCCCGGTCATCCAACGTTTCAGCGGGAGATTGTAAATCCCGCCGGACATCTTGCTTTTAGTTATATTATTTTAAATTATAACACGGGCGCTTAAATAAATCAATACGCAAAGAAATACAACCTATATGTTGAAAACGTCCAAACAGAAATATTCTTTTTGAACAAATCTAACAAATTTGAGCGCAAATACTTTCTTTTTGACTGAAAATGTAGTAAAATAAAATTTGTAGTGTTGCAGAACAGTAATATGTATAAATCAAAGGTAATAAGGAAGGATGGTAACATGGAAAATTTACAGCAAACACAAACAGTAACTATTATTGCTCTTGTAGTTTTTGCGCTTATAATGGTTGCAATAGGAATATTCAGCGCAAGAAGAACAAGGACAATGGACGGCTTTCTTTTAGGAAACAGAAAAATCGGCGCATGGGTAAGCGCCTTTGCATACGGCACATCTTATTTTTCAGCGGTTGTATTTGTAGGCTATGCGGGTCAGCATGGCTGGAATATCGGTCTGGGCAGCTTGTGGATTGGCATAGGAAACGCGGTTCTCGGCTGTCTGCTTGCATGGCGGATTCTCGCAAAGCGTTCACGTACCATGACTCATACTTTAAATGTCAAAACAATGCCGGGATTCTTTGAGTCGCGTTATGACAGCAAGGCTCTTAAAATCTTTGCGGCAGTTATAATCTTTGTATTCCTTGTTCCGTACAGCGCTGCTGTATATAAGGGACTGGGTTCAATGTTCGCTACAATTTTCCCCGGTGTTTCAAATAATGTATGGATATTGATTATTGCTGTACTTACCGCTATTTATCTTGTGCTTGGCGGATATGTCGCAACAGCTTATACCGACTTTGTACAGGGTATAATAATGATTGTCGGTGTATTTGCGATGGTAATCGCGATTGTCAAGACTCCGGCTGTAGGCGGATTTACAAACTTTCTTTCAAATCTTGGCGCGATACCGGATAACGGTGACGGTATAACCGGCGCACAGCTTACGAGCTTTTACGGAGGCGCGTCTTGGAAATTCCTTTGTATAAATATTATGCTGACAAGTTTTGGTACATGGGGACTGCCTCAGATGGTAAGTAAATATTATGCAATAAAGGATATAAAATCAATTCCGAAGGCGACAATTATTTCAACTGTGTTTGCGCTTATAATCGGCTGCGGCGCATACTTTATCGGCTCGCTTTCAAGACTTGTGCTTGGAAATAAACTTCCTGAGGGCGGAGTTGACGCGGTTATTCCAAATACGCTTCTTACAGCGTTGGGTGATCCTAATATTGTTACTACAATAATTCTTGCGGTAATACTAATATTGCTTCTTTCGGCATCAATGTCAACACTTTCATCAATCGTTCTTTCGTCATCATCGGCAATTTCAGTCGACCTTGTGCCGTCGGTAAAGAAGAATTACAGCGGGAAGAATCAGATGCCGCTTACAAGAGGACTGTGTCTTTTGTTTGTCGCGCTTTCATATGTGTTCGCAACGGTTAATATAAGTATTATCGTAAATATAATGTCATTCAGCTGGGGTATTGTTTCGGGCTGTTTCATAGGACCTTACATATGGGGTATTTATTCAAAGAAAACAACAAAGACCGGAGCGTGGGCAGGTATGATATGCGGTTTCCTTACGGTTGCTGTAACGACAATTGTTCTTACGGCAATGAATATGGGAAGCGCGGACGGTGTTTATGCGGCATTTCAGCTTGCCGCAAAGAAAGCGCCTGAAATGGGTGTTGCCGCAATGGCTGTATCAATCGTGATAGTGCCGATAGTATCAGCATTTACGAAAAAGTTTGATGAAAAGTTCCTTGAGGGTGTATTTGCTGTAAAGCCTGAGGAAAACTGATATAAGGAGATATTTAATAATGCCAATTACAGAATTACTGGAAAAAAACGCGCAAATGTACGGAGATGAAGTGAGTCTTGTCGAGATAAATCCCAAGGCTATGGAACATGCAAAGGTCACATGGAGAGAGTATTCGCTTATTGAAACAAATCCTATGGAAACAGGACGTACAGAGATAACATGGCTGGAGTTCGACAAAAGAGCGAACCGCTTTGCGAATCTGCTTTTAAGCCGCGGCATAAAGAAGGGCGACAAGGTGGCGATACTTCTTATGAATTGTCTTGAATGGCTGCCGATATATTTCGGAGCGCTGAAGGCAGGCGCGATAGCTGTACCGCTTAACTACAGATATACCGCGGATGAAATAAAGTATTGTCTTGAGCTTGCGGAAGCCGACGCGCTCGTGTTCGGACCGGAGTTTATAGGACGCGTTGAGGAAATATGCGACAAGATTCCCGGCGTAAAACAGACATTTTATGTAGGTCCGGCTTGTCCCACGTTTGCTGAAAGCTATGATTACCTTGTTAAATTCATGCGTTCGATAAAGCCTGATATCACGATAACAGATGATGATTATGCAGCGATATATTTTTCATCGGGAACAACAGGCTTCCCTAAGGCAATACTGCATGCGCACAGAAGTCTCATGCACAGCGCGAAGGTAGAACAGAATCACCACGGACAAACACATGACGATGTGTTCCTTTGCATACCGCCGCTTTATCATACGGGCGCAAAAATGCACTGGTTCGGAAGTCTTATTTCAGGAAGCAGAGCTGTGCTGCTTAAAGGTATAAAACCGGAGTGGATTATGCAGGCTGTATCTGAAGAAGAATGTACAATCGTATGGCTGCTTGTACCATGGGCGCAGGATATACTTGACGCCATTGAAGACGGAACAATAAAACTCGATGAGTATAAGCTTGACCAATGGCGGCTTATGCACATAGGCGCGCAGCCTGTGCCTCCAAGCTTGATAAAACGCTGGAAATCGTATTTTCCGGAGCATCAATATGATACAAATTACGGACTGAGTGAATCAATCGGACCGGGTTGCGTACATCTCGGCGTTGAGAATATAGATAAGGTTGGCGCAATCGGAAAAGCAGGATACGGCTGGGAAGTGAAGATAGTAAATAAAGACGGAGATGTTGTAAAACGGGGAGAAGTCGGAGAGCTGTGCGTAAAAGGACCGGGTGTTATGGTTTGCTATTATAACGATAAAAAAGCAACCGATGAAGTGCTCAAAGACGGCTGGCTCTTGACAGGCGACGTTGCGCAGGAGGACGAGGACGGATTTATTTATCTTGTTGATCGCGCAAAGGATGTCATTATATCAGGCGGCGAGAATCTGTATCCTGTACAGATTGAGGACTTTTTAAGAAAGCATGACGCAATCAAGGACGTTGCCGTAATCGGACTTCCGGATACGCGTTTGGGTGAAATTGCCGCGGCAATAATCGAGCTTAAGCCGGATCATAAGTGTACAGAGGATGAAATAAACGAATTCTGTCACGAGCTTCCAAGATATAAAAGACCGCATAAGATAATTTTTGCGGATGTACCGAGAAATCCGACAGGTAAGATTGAGAAACCAAAACTTCGTGAGATTTATTGCGGTGAAAGTGTGGTTGCAAAACAAATCAGGAACTGATATTTAAGGCGGCAAACGTATTTGCTGCCTTATTTTTTCATATTTGGTTAAATTTATATTGATAAAGACTTGATTTTTTTGACAAAATATATTAGAATATATGTATTGAGGTTTAATCACAAAAGATTTAGGAGGATTAATTTATGATTACAGCAGGCGATTTTAGAAACGGCAGAACCTTTGAATATGAAGGGAATGTATATCAGATTGTTGAATTTCAGCATGTTAAGCCGGGTAAAGGCGCGGCTTTTGTAAGAACAAAGCTAAAGAACATCATCAGCGGCGGTGTTGTAGAAAAGACATTCAGACCTACTGAAAAGTTTGAAGAGGCTCATATTGACAGAAAGGATATGGCTTATTCATACGGTGATGATGATTTCTATCATTTCATGGATAATGAAACATTTGATATGATTGATGTTGCGAAGTCTGAAATTGAAGACGCAATGAAGTTTGTAAAGGAAAATGACGTATGTAAGATTATGTCATACAAGGGCAACATCTTCGGTGTTGAACCGCCTACATTTGTTGAGCTTCAGGTTACAGACACGGAACCCGGTTTCGCGGGTAACACATCAACAAACGCGACAAAGCCGGCGACTCTTGAAACAGGCGCGACAATTCAGGTGCCTTTGTTCGTTGATGTAAACGAAATGATTAGAGTTGATACAAGAACAGGCGAATATATGGAACGTGTAAAGTAATTTATCCGGCATTAATGAGGCGGTAACGTGAAAGTTCCTTTCGCGTTAGCCTACGGCAGAATTAAATTTGCGCGCGCGATATTTTGCCCGCCTGTGTCTCGCAAAACGCGCATGCGCGATAATAATCTCTTGTTATTCCTTGCCCTGCGGCAAGAGATTGAATTTAATTCCTATTTGTGCCGGCGCAGG
>CAZWLT010000094.1:0-5537 GCA_964634915.1 uncultured Clostridium sp.
TGGCAGTACCTAAGGGTAAAGTTTCGAAAGCCAGAAGAAATAAAAGACGTGCCAACTGGAAGCTATCCGTACCAAACATGGTAGAGTGCCCACAGTGCCACGAATTTAAGATGCCTCATAAGGTTTGTAAGTTCTGCGGATATTACAACGGTAAAGAAGTTATAAAAGTTGAGGATTAATTCGGCTTGACAATTATAAAAGCAGGGTTCATAAAGAGCCCTGTTTTTTTGATGCAAAATATAGACAAATAAGGGTAAAATATTGTATAATGATTAATAGATGGAGGTGGAAACATGGCAGATAAGAATATTCACAGGGGACACAGGGAACGTATGCGTCAGGATTTCCGTGTTGACGGATTTAAAGACTGGCACGGTCATAAGGTGCTGGAGTATCTGCTTCATTATGTTAAGCCTCGTGTTGATACTAATGAAACGGCTCATCAGCTTATTAAAAAATGCGGCGGCTTCGCGGATGTTTTCCGCGCGTCAAAGGAAAATCTCACTGATGTTGTGGGAGTCGGAGAAGAAACCGCCGAATATATACATATGCTTGGTGAATTTGTGAAATATTATAACGGAGTGCGTTTTGACGCGGACCGGCTTGTTCTTGACAGCGAGAGCTGCGAAGGATATCTGCTCAATCTTTTTGACGGCAAACAACGTGAATATTTCTATATGATATGCCTTGACGCGCAGAATCGTATTTTGTACAGCGAGATTATTTTTGAGGGCAGCTTTGACAGCATGGACGTTGATATAACCAAGATTGTGCGTATAGCGGTAAAATGCGACGCGTCGTATGTCGTGCTTGCCCATAATCATCCCAGCGGGATTGCGAAAGCCTCGAACGCTGATATAGTATCGACGCAGACGGTTGAACGGGCGCTGCAAATGGCAGGTATCAGATTGCTTGACCATATAATTGTCGCGTCGGGGAAATGCATCAGTATGCGTGAAGAAACGCGTCAGATGAGAAGGCGGTGATTAAAACGGCGGCAGGCTGGCTTTTAATTAGCCGACTGGGTTATTTTACACAAAACTGTTTTGATAAAACAAGTCATATTTGGCGGTTGCAATATTGACTTTATCGCACTGATGTGGTACTATATTCTATATTGGAATTTTAATATGCAAAAGTTATATATTCCGGTAAGTAAAGGCAATTTCACAAACGGAATTTCTTTTAAATACATAATTTCTATCAGAAAAGACAGGGAGGCAAGAGAATGGCAAAGGTTGCAATAATGGGCTATGGTACTGTAGGAAGCGGTGTTTATGACATCATAAAGACCAACGCAGACAAGCTCAGCCGCAGTGCGAACGGAGAAAAGATTGAACTGAAATACATTCTTGATATTCGTGATTTTGACGACCATCCCGAGAAGGAACTTTTTACAAAGGATTTCAATGATATATTGAACGACAGTGAAGTAAACGTTGTTGCGGAAGTAATGGGCGGACTTCATCCGGCTTATGAATTTACAAAAAGTCTTCTTGAATCGGGCAAGAGTGTTGTAACTTCCAATAAGGAGCTTGTTGCCACATACGGCACAGAGCTTTTGGAAATCGCTCGTGAAAAAAATGTGAATTACTTCTTTGAGGCAAGCGTAGGCGGCGGTATTCCTATTATTCGTCCTATGCATCAGTGCCTCACAGCAAATAATATAGTTAAAATCGCAGGTATCCTGAATGGTACAACAAACTACATTCTTAACCAGATGATAAAAAACGGCAAGACTTTTGATGCCGCGCTGAAGGACGCGCAGAACAAGGGATTCGCGGAGAGGAATCCCGCTGCTGATATCGAGGGTCATGACGCGTGCAGAAAGATTGCGATTCTCGCGTCGCTTGCATCAGGAAATACGGTTGATTATAACGATATCGACACAGAGGGTATAACAAATATAACTCTTGACGATGTGAAGTATGCCGCGGCTATGGATTCGGTTATAAAGCTGATTGGTTACGCGGAATTCAGTAAAGACGGCATGGTTTATTCAATTGTTTCGCCAATGGTAATAAGAAACAGCAGTCCGCTTTCGGGTGTTGACGGCGTTATGAACGCGATTATGGTTACAGGCGACTGCGTAGGCGACACAATGTTCTATGGCGCCGGCGCCGGTAAACTTCCGACGGCAAGCGCTGTTGTCGCGGATATTGTTGACGCGGTGAAGCACAGAGAGAGAAGCAAGAAGATTTTCTGGGAAAAACAACCCGAAAATATTATGGCGGACAAGGACAGCAAGAAGTTCGCGTATTTCATAAGAACAACCGATTCTGCTGAGAATGTTCAGAAAATATTCGGGAAGTGCGAATTTGTTGATAACATTGTTGATGGTGAATCAGCGTTTGTCACAGAGCCTCTCACATATAGCGAAGCGGAAGAAAAGACGCTAAAGCTCAGCAATCTTGTCACAAAGCTTCGCGTAATGGCGTAATGATTAAATTAAGAGTACCCGCAAGCAGCGCGAACATGGGAGCGGGTTTTGATACTCTCGGAATCGCGGTCGCTTTGTATAACCGTATGGAAATAGAAGAAATTCCGCAGGGGTTAGAAGTAATCAATAAAAATACTCAGAGCTTTATACCGAAAAACAAGGATAATCTTATTTATCGCGCCATGATGTATCTGTTTGACAGTGTCGGTTATGAGCCTAAGGGTTACCGTATCGCGCAGAACAGTCAGATACCGATGACAAGAGGACTGGGCAGCTCTAGCGCGTGTATAATAGGCGGAATGCTTGCCGCGAATATAATTTCCGGCAGAACTCTGTCGTATAACGAGATAATTCATCTTGCCGCGAAAATGGAGGGGCATCCCGATAATGTAGGACCTGCATTATTCGGCGGTTTCTGCGTGTCGCTCACGGACGGAGACAAGACGATAATAAAGAGTACAAAGCTTGAAAATCATATAAAATTCGCGGTTATAATTCCGGATTTTTTTGTCGCGACTAAGAAATCAAGAGGAGTTCTTCCCGCAAAGGTTGATTTTCAAAGCGCGGTGTATAATGTGGGGCATGCGTCAATGTTTCAGGCAGCAATGCTGACCGGAGATATGGAGGCGCTTAAATTAGGAGTTCGCGACAAGCTGCATCAGCAGTACCGTAAAAACTATGTTGACGGCATGGAGGATATATTTGAAAAGACATATTCTCTCGGCTCGCGCGCGACGTATCTTAGCGGCAGCGGACCGGCGATATTGTCCATACTGGACGGCGGTTATGATAGATTCAGCAGGGGTATGAAGGAGTATTTCAGAAAAAATTCTCTTAAATGGAAATGTATGATATTACCGATTGATAATGTCGGCGCGGTAGTATCTGTTATATAAAAAAAGGAAGGATAATAAAATGGGACTTATAGTTCAAAAGTACGGCGGTACTTCTGTTAAAGACGCTGAAAGAGTAATGAACGTCGCAAGACGTATTACCGACGCATACAAGGAAGGAAATAATGTCGTGGTCGCGGTCAGCGCGCAGGGCGATACAACTGACGACCTCATAGAAAAGGCTAAGGAAATAAATCCCAATGCTTCGAAGCGTGAAATGGATCAGCTTCTTTCAACAGGCGAGCAGATTTCAATTTCGCTTCTGGCAATGGCTATCGAAAAGATAGGCTGTCCCGTAATTTCATTTACCGGCTGGCAGGCGGGAATTAATACGGATTCAAAGCATGGTTCCGCAAGAATCAAGACAATCGACACTGAAAGAATTCAGAATGAGCTTGACAGAAGAAGAATTGTCATAGTCGCGGGCTTCCAGGGCTTGAATAAGTATGATGATATAACAACTCTTGGCAGAGGCGGCTCTGACACATCAGCCGTTGCGCTTGCGGCAGCGCTTCGCGCTGATGTCTGCGAGATTTATACAGATGTTGACGGCGTTTATACAACAGATCCGAGAATTTGTAAGAGCGCGTATAAGCTTACGGATATTTCATATGATGAAATGCTGGAGCTTGCGTCGCTTGGCGCAAATGTACTTCATAACAGAAGTGTTGAAATGGCAAAGAAATACAATGTTAAGTTATCAGTTCGCTCAAGCCTGAACAATAATGAGGGAACATATGTTAAGGAGGTTTCACAAGTGGAAAAGATGCTCGTAAGAGGTGTTACAAGAGATAACGACTGTGCAAGAATTGCGCTTTGCGGTGTGGAGGACGCTCCGGGTAAGGCATTCCAGATATTTGAAATGATAGCCAAGGCAGGTATCAGCGTTGACCTTATTATCCAGTCAATCGGCGACGGCAAGACAAAGGACATCAGCTTCACGGTTGCTGAAGCAGACCTTCAGCCAACACTTAAACTTCTTGAAGAGAATAAGTCATTCATCAACGCGCGCGAGATTAAGGCGACAGAGGATGTTTCAAAGGTATCAATCGTCGGCGCCGGTATGGTTAACAACTCAGGCGTTGCCGCAAAGATGTTTGAGGCGCTTTATGATGCGCATATCAACATCAAGATGATTGCGACATCGGAAATAAAAATTTCTGTTCTTGTTGCCCGGAAGGACGCGGAAGCGGCAGTCGTTGCCATTCATGATAAGTTCTTACTTAAATAATTATAGATTAATAACGAGAGGAAAACCACAAGGACGTGGCGACTGACGGATTTTAAATCATATTTCGGTTCGCGTACTTGTGGTTTCGTGTTAAATAAAGGGCTTCGCCGCGTCATTTGACGTTTCAGCGGGAGGTTGTAATTTCCGCTGAAAAGGCAAGCGAACCCCGCCGCCCATAGAGTAGGGTACATCTTGCTTTTAGCTATAATCACGTTAAAAATAACAGGGAGATAAACAAGTGGAAGATAAAATCATAGGCAGAAATCCGATTCTTGAGGCAATCCGTTCCGACAGAAGTATTGATAAAATTCTTGTAAAAAAAGGGAAATACGAAGGGTCAATAGTTCCTATAATTAAAAAAGCCAAGGATGCCGGAATCGTTATACAGGAGGTTGACAAGGCAAAGCTCGATGCTATTGCCGGCGGCGGAAATCATCAGGGCGTAATCGCGTATGTGAGCGCGTATGAGTATTCAACCGTAAAGGATATTCTTGAAAAGGCGGCAGCGAAGGGTGAACCGCCGTTTGTGATAATATGTGATAAAATAACAGACCCGCATAACCTTGGCGCGATAATCAGAACCGCAAACTGTGCCGGCGCGCACGGAGTTATAATACCAAAACGTAACAGCGCCGGTTTAAGCAGCGTTGTCGCAAAGACGTCGGCAGGCGCGGCGGAATATACGCCTGTCGCAAAGGTTACAAATATTGCTTCCGCGATTGACGACCTCAAAAAAGAGGGGATGTGGATAGTCGCGGCAGATATGGACGGAGAGGAAATGTATAAGATAGACCTCAAAGGCTCGCTCGGTATTGTTGTAGGCAGCGAGGGCGAGGGTATCGGCAGACTTGTAAAAGAAAAATGCGATTTCATTGCAAGTATTCCGATGGCAGGCGAGATTAATTCGCTGAACGCGTCAGTTGCCGCCGGCGTTCTGATGTACGAGGCATTAAGACAACGACGATAAATTATT
>CAZWLT010000095.1:0-5469 GCA_964634915.1 uncultured Clostridium sp.
CTGAAAAATTGGTATAATAAAAAATGACGGAATTAAATCCGCCATTTTTCAGCCTGTTATTTGTAAAGTTTCGGCTTTTCCGTATTTTCGAAAAATTGTTACACCGTCCTGCTGAGTTGTCTGCCAGCCGTCGGATTCGGTTTTTGCGCTGCCCTTAACCTCGGCGGTCATCATACCGCCGTCACGGAATTTAATTGTTGCTCCGTCCTTATTCTTACTTATATCAGCCGGAACATTCACAGCCATAATATTTATATCGCTGTTTTCGCCGTTTTTTGAAATCTTTGCGCCCTTATCAAGGGACACATAAATACAATTGTCTTTCTTGTACGAAACACTCGCGTCAACATTGAAACCGTCAGCCATAACATTGTCGGCAAGAATTACCTTGACGCCGACAGCGTTCTGATAATTTTTGTCATAAAGCGGAATATCCGTTGTTTTTGCTTCGGCTGAAAGATACAATGTGTCATTTTCCCATTTTGCTTTTACATTTGTATTGTATGCCGCCGCGACCATTTTCGCAAGCTGATTTTCCTGTACAAAATTATATCCGAAATCATTTACAAGATTATCAACCTTTCTGATTTTTTCTTCCTCGCCTGCCCTGTCGCTAAACGCGTAGCTGCAGTTTTCAGCAAACAAAAGCGGAACCTCATATTTTGCCGAAATACGCGAATATACGCTGTTGCCGTTCGGAGTGTTCGACGGCTGCATAATCAGCTGACCGTTATCAAGATAGAACGGTACAAGAATTGAATTTTCCGCGCTGTTTCCCGGTACCGCTTCGCTGTTTGGCGTCTGTGAGCCGCTGTTCCAGTACAGTCCCGCCTCCATCTGCTTACGATAAGAGCCGTCATAACCGCTCATATTATCATAATGCGTATCATAGCCGATTTCGCTTGTCTGCCATGCTTGCTGATTTACGCCAATACCGTCAAAATCAAGACCGTACGACTCAAACGCTTCTTTATGATATCTCATCTCTCTCTCATCATGGAACAAATCCGCGTATTTATGAGAACGCTCATGCACACCAACATAAATTCCGCGGTCTTTGAATCCGTCAAGCTGTTTTTGCAGCTCGTCACGATACGGAAAATACTCGCTGTCTATCGGTATCGCCATACCGTATTCATAAGAGCCGACAATCAAATCATAATTGCCGTTTTTATCTATATCATAAAATCTCGGAACGCTGTTTGAACCGAATTTCAGATGATTATTTCCTTTATAATTACATTCATTACCTTCAAGATAACCGGTTAAAATACCGTTTTCATATTTGGCAATATATCCTTCAGCCGTACCCGCGTACAGTTCATTTATGCCGTCGCCGTTGACGTCCGCAATACACGGCGCGCACCACGTCTGACCGCTGTCAATCACTTCGTAGCCGCTGTACAGCACGCTGTACAAGCCGACGTCGCCGTAATAAATTCTCAGCTCGCCGTTTCCGGAACCTACCGCTAAATCCAGCACGCCGTCACCGTTGAGATCGCCCATTGACGGCATTGCGTCAACAAGTCCCGTTTCTACAATGACTCCGACATCATCAAGCATCATACCGCCGGCGCTTTTGAAACAGCGGATAATGCCGTCTTCGCTTCCTGTCACAATTTCATCCATGTCATCATTATCCACATCCCCAAGACAAGGCGACGAATATGCGCCGACAGAAATCGGTTTGCCCTCCCTGTCAGTAAACATTACTTCCGGACTGAACTGATAGTTTGTATACATTCCGTTGCCTTCGTAGAAATACAGCACTCCGTCCGAGCTGCCGCATATCAAATCCATGTTGTCATCATTGTTATAATCAGCGGGGCATGGATATGCGCGTTTTGTATAATTCACGCTGTCATCAAAATAATCCGTGGTATCGTCATCATTTGCAAGCGTCAGCCATTGCTTTGATGATACAAAATGAGTACCTGACGAATACGCGTTTTCATACGGGTCCATCTCAAACTGTCCGTTATCATCAAGCGCATATGTTACGCTTTCGCCGCGTCTTGATTTTATATACGGATTTCTTGCAAGCGAAAATGAGGGAATTTGTCCGTATCGCTTACACATTTCCTCAAAAACTTCCGCGCTTCCGTTTTTTATGCCCGTTAAATCGTCATAATACAGCTCCCATGATGCCGCCGGCTTTGCATAGCTTCCAAACACATGCTCAATCGCATAGCCGTACTTTTTCAGTGAAATATACTCCGCAAAATAATCGCGTATCAGTTTATTCGCGCCGACAGTTGTTGCCGAAAGACTCTCGCCTTTATCTGTTTCCGAAAGATTATTTACGGAAAAAATATTCGGCAGCAGCGGATTTGTGAAAAACACATATCCGTCGCCGTACTGATTTATTGTATATAAACCAAGTCCGTCCTTTGCGGCGATACATTGCGCCGTTGACGGAACAACGCCCACACCGTAGCTTTGCTGCGACAAAACATCATAGTTTACATAGTTCTTATACAAATCACAGAAATCACGAATAAGCTCCTGTATTTTCTGTATGCCCTTCTCCGCCGTCTCAGAATATTCCATATCTACAGGGCAGCCCGCAACCGGAACAAAATCCTCCGCGCCTATAAATTCCTTGTCAAATACACTGTAGGTATCATTATCAAGAAAAACACTTCCGCCGCTTTGAACATAGCTTTCCAGAGCCTTTGCGTCAAAGTTTGGCGACTCCAAAACGCTCCTGTCCACAAAAACCATATCATAATTATTGACGTATTCCGTCTGAGAAGCGTCCACTCTGTCCGCTGTCAATGTCGCGACAGTGGATTCGTTAAGCGCCTTATACGTGTTTTTTGCCGTTACGCTGTCCGCGTCGGAAAGAACAGCCGCCTTCAGCATATCGGGATTTTTGACCTGTACTCCCTTGCATGCCGTTAAGCACAGCGCGGCAAGGAACAACGGTATCAGTTTCTTCATTGATATTCTCCTTGTAAGTTAAAATGCTTCATATATAAATGTTCCGTTGCCTGTGAAAAATATGCACACAAGTATGAACATTACAAGATAAAGCAAAAAAGTCAGAATTGTTTTTATAACTTTCATTTTCTTTCTCCTTTCGGCTGAGAAAAATGATTGACTCAAAATGTGTAACAGCTATCCCTTAACGGGCAATTTTAATCAGCCGTTTACAGCCATTCGTCTATCAGCGCTGTAAACCGCGGCGCGCCTACGTCATAATTAAGATGCCCTGTGTCATAGAAACATTCCGGCGAAAGCGCCGTTTCCAAATCAAGCGTTTCGACGTTATACTTTTCAAGCACTTCATCAGCCATTTGCCTTACCTCGCCCAGCAAAGGCGGCTGTTCAAGCTTAGTATTCCACGGCATCCATACCGCGCGTACATGTATATTATTTTCCACGCAGTAATTGATTACCTTATCAAGCGCCTCAACATTCTTTTCAAACTTTTCCGCCGGAAGATTATAGTATTTTTCCTCATAGCTTGCCGTTATCTGCGCAAGCGCCTTGTCTGACATTGCGCCGTGTGTAACTCGTTTCTTCTGCGCGCCATACTTATACGGTCTTGGGTCTTTATCATTAAGTATATTTTCGAAACCGTTTTTAATTAGAGGATAAAAACGGTCGCGTTCAAAATACGCGTATGGTTCATAAAATTCCTTATGCCAGATATACGTCGGATTTGTTTCAAACTCGTCATATAAGGTCATATAATTCAAACCTATAACCAGCTCCGAACCGATATTTATATAACGCTTTTCAAGCATCTCCCACAAATCCGTCACAACACCATAAGCAAGTCCCAGATTAATATATCCCGAATTGCTCTGCTCTTCTATATAAGAAGAAACAACAACACTGTTTCCGAAAAAGACTTTATCCCATACTTCTTCAGGGTGCCGGCTTTGTGTAATTTCAAAATCATTCTTTACAAAATAATCGCTGCGCGCTATTAAGTTACTATGCGTCAATGCTGTGTCACACACCGCAACCGCAAGAACAGCCGCGATTAATGCTATAATTTTTTTCATGGCTTTTCCCTTTACAATCTTACAAATCCCTTTAATATTTCAACAAGCTGTTCCGTTGAAACCGTCATAAGCAGCGTATTGAGCGCGAATATCGCATTAACTATTACACAACGGCTGACAAATATAATTTTATTCGTCTTTCGCTTATCCGCCGTGGTCAGCCCAAGCAGGTTTTCAAGACCAAGGACAATACCGTTATATATACCGCCGACGATATACGGAATGGTGAATCCATGCCACATATCCATAATGAACATTACCATAAATCCCATGCCGGCTGACGCCCATCTGCCAAGACGTTTACCGTTGAGAACAACAAAAATATGTTCTCTCACCCAATCGGAAAGCGTTATGTGCCAGTTGCGCCAAAACTGCGTATATGACGGGGCTGCCCACGGCTTGCGAAAGTTTTCCGGAACTGTATATCCCATAACAGAACCGACCGCGATTGCCATATCACTGTAGCCTGCCATATCGAAGTACAAAAACAGGTAACTGAACAAAAGTATGGTTAAAGAAATATACCAGTGCTTTTCCAAATCTATAAGGTACATGAAAAACGTGCTTATAAAATACAGCACTACCATTTTCTTGAACATACCCCTTATAAAACGTTTCACGCACATAATAAATCTGTCCGCTGTAAGCGGCACAGGCTTATTAAACACTTTCTGAAAATCCCTGTACCGGAAAATCGGACCGGCGGTAAATGTCGGGAAAAACAGCATATAGTTCATATATGTCAGAAACGGAATTTTCATTTCCGTATAGTATACAAAATACATTGCGTCAACTGCCTTTAGCATATGGTACGAAACACCGATAAACGTGATTATAACCGGCAGCTGCGGAAAGAACTCTGTCATTCTGCCATAGAAAAACGGCACCGTGCATAAAAGGCTGAAAAATACGAAGAAAAACCGCCTTCCTTTTTTGAGCGGTCTTAAAATCCTCGCAAATATGAATGTTATAAGCGCATAGCCGATGCTGAACAGCGCAAGCTGCCATGATACGTAGGCTATGACCGCTATATCAGCCAATACCAGTACCTTCGGTCCCAAATCCTTTTTGAAAATAAGACGTGAAAATCCTGATATCAGCAGCATGCTGCCTGTGGCTATAAGAAGCCTAAGCAGCACATCAGTCTGAAGATACCACATATTTTACCCCTTTAATTATGCCATTTTACTTTCAATAACCTCGGCAATTTCTTCGATTGTATTCATCGGATACAATGTTATGTCCTTCTGCGTTATTTCCACATTGTACGTCTTTTCAATAAAATGAATTATCTCAACCGCGCCGAATGAATCAACAAATCCCTCGTTGAACAGATGTACATCATCTGTAAAATCCGGATCGTCATCAATCTCAAATTTCTCCTGAATAAATGCTCTCAGTGTGTCCTTAATTTCTTCCATGCTTATTCTTCCTTTCTTAATTGTAAATTATA
>CAZWLT010000096.1:0-5446 GCA_964634915.1 uncultured Clostridium sp.
AAAGAATTGATTGATAAATTTTTGGATAATTAAAACAACCGCCCATATGAGCGGTTGTTTTCAATTGTTATTTTCTGTATCGGGAATTCGAGCCTTTTGTTTCTTTGTCAATTCTTTCCGTACGCGAAGCGTTTCTGTCAGGAGTGCGTGTGCCTGTTTCGTTTGACGGATAATTCTGTCTGTTGCGTTTAAGCTGCTGTATTCTCCTTTGTCTTTCGCGTTTCTTCTTTTGATGCTTTGCGTACATCATTACAAGTATAAGAATAATCACAGGAATGAAGAAGAACGGACTTGTTATAACCTTGATTATAATGTGGAATATGTGGAGCAAATTGTTTCTCTCCACATCGTTTGTGGCAATAAGATTTGTTTCTCCCACAGGTATGCCGTTGTATGTGTAAGTTACGGTACCGATAACATCGCCCTTTTGAATTGGCGCGTTAATTTGCTCAGGCATATTGACGCTCGCCTGAATATCATCCTCGCTTCCTTCTTTGTTTGAAATAAGCGCGGCAATGTCGCTTTCGACTGTTACGGCAACACGCATATCGTCCTTTGCCTCATATACCTTTGAGTCCGCGACTATATCGCCAACCGTTGCGACAGACTGCTGCTGATAATTGTCAAAGCCGAAGTCAAACAAAGTCTTGGAGTCTATATAGGAATATGCCTGTTCCTTTGTATCAACATTTTGACAGTTCATAACGATTGCAAGAAGCTCTGTATCGTTATATGACGCGGCGGATACAAGACAATAGCCTGCCTGTGATGTGTGACCTGTTTTTATACCGATTGCCGGCGGATAATAATAATAGGTTGAACGCGATGTGCCAAGGAACAGATTTGTGTTTACAAGTATACGTTCGCTTGTATATTTGTTTGTAGCCGGAATTTTGTAAATCGGCATTTTAACTATTTCACGGAATTGCTCGTTCTTCATTGCGTATTTTGAAAGAATTGCAAGGTCACGCGCGGTTGTGTAATGGTTGTCATCATGTGAACCGCACGGGTTGACAAAATGAGTGCCTGTCATACCAAGCTCCTGCGCCTTCTGGTTCATCAGCTCAACAAATTTATCTATGGAGCCTGAAATCTGTATGGCGATTACATTTGCCGCGTCATTCGCGCTGTATACAAGCATACCCTTTACAAGCTGGTCCATTGTAAGGTTTTCGCCGGCGAGGATACCCATGTGCGAATCCTCAAGAGTGATTGACTTCAACGCCTCATATGTTGCTGTCACGTTGTCATCCATATTACCCAATTCAAGCGCGAGAATACCGGTCATAATCTTTGTCAAGCTTGCCGGAAAAACTCTGTCGTCAATGTTTTTGCTGTACAGAACTCGTCCTGACGCCATATCCATAAGCAATGCTGACTGGGCATACTGTATTTTTGGAGGAGTAAGAGTCATATCCTCCATTGTAACACCCGCGTCAAGCGACGCGGCGGGGGCGGATGCGCTGTCATCCTCCGGTTCGCTTGTTGCGGATGCTGTCGCTGTCGGTTCCGGAGCTGATGATTCATCGTCGTCTTCATCTTCATCGTCCGATGCCTTTGATGTCGGTTTTGGACTGGTGATTGTTTCGCCGTTTGAATCGACAACCTTTGTTGTGCCGTCCGGAGATGTTATTGTCGATGTTGAATTGTCCGGCGTCGGACTTGGCGCCGCAAGAGTAAAAGACAGCGGCGAAAGTGTAACCAATGCTGACAGAATTAACGATATAATTCTTTTTTTCTTCATTATTTTATCATTGCCTCCATTAAAATATTATTGTGTACTATCCTCAATATACTATTATACCGAAATAATAATTACAATGCAATAAAATTTTCTTTAAATTTGTAAAAAAATGTGGAAAAAACAAATATTTATGGTATACTATTAATATATGATATAATTCGGGGTATTATTTATGTTAGTTTTGAACAAAAAAATAAAGATAATATGCGCGGCGCTGGTCTTTATCCTGATAGCGGCTGCCGGATATCTGGCTGAAAAATTTGAGAATGACGCGTTTGTGGCGGAAACTGTGGCAAAGGAAGACGCTGTTTCCTACACCGAAGAAGGCGACAGTGAAGATAACGGACTTATCAACATCAATACTGCCGGAGCGGAGGAGCTTGTGGAGCTTAACGGTATCGGAGAGGAATACGCAAACAGGATAATAAAATACCGCAATGAAAACGGACGCTTTGAAACTATAGAGGAAATAATGAAGGTGTCCGGAATAAGCGAAAAGAAATTTGCGGATATAAAGGATTTTATATGTACAGAATAATTGAGAAAATAAATTAATATAATTATAGAAGACAGTTGAAAGGATGGACAAGATGAAAGTATTAGTGGTAGACGATGAAAAACTTCTGGTTAAGGCAACCAAGTTCAATCTTGAACAGGAGGGATACAGTGTTGTAACGGCGTTTGACGGTGAGGAGGCGATACGTCTCGCGCATGATGAAACGATAGATATTATATTGCTTGACCTCATGCTGCCGAAGGTAGACGGATTTACCGTGTGCAGAACGATAAGAGGATTCTCAAACGTACCGATAATAATGCTTACGGCAAAGAGCGAGGATATCGATAAAATTCTCGGACTTGAATACGGCGCTGATGACTATATTACAAAGCCTTTCAATATACGTGAGGTTACGGCGAGAATAAAGGCTATTCTCCGCCGCGTCAATCCCGCGCCAAAGAGTGAAAAGGACAAGCTTATTATTTCAGGAGATATAACGCTTGACTATAATTTCAGACGCGTTGTTATAAAAGACAGTGTTATTGAGCTTACGAGTAAGGAATTTGACCTGCTTGAATTATTTATGCGTAATCCCGGCAAGGTTTACACAAGAGAAAATCTTCTTGATATCGCGTGGGGATTTGATTATCCGGGCGATGTAAGAACAGTTGACGTGCATATAAGAAGACTTCGTGAAAAAATAGAAAAAAATCCGGCGGAGCCTGCTTATATAAAGACAAAGTGGGGTGTTGGTTATTACTACAAGAAGGACTAAATTGGGGGATAAGATAAGAAATACGACGGGATCGATGCGTTTTACTATGGTTGCCACATATCTTGGAATTATAGTTACAACGCTTGTTCTGATGTGTATTTACGTAATAGGACTGCTTAGCGAAAATCTGTACAGCAGTGAAACAATAAATATGTTCGCAAAGGCGAATATAATTTCCGACACTATATCTGACGTATGGGGTAATGACACTTCAGCCACATCGGAGGAAAAGTTTTCGGAGGTTGTGGAAAGAAGTCTTGCCGGCTCGAATATAAGAGGTGTTGTCACCAATACGTCCTATACTGTTTTGTATGATACAAACCGCGAATCGCAGCTTATGGGCAAAGTATTTATGCGTGATGTATTAAAACGCGCCCTTGACGGCGAACAGGCGGAAATAATTGCCGACGGCGAAAGCGATATGCGGCTTATAAGTGTTGCGGTACCGGTAAAAACAGGCGGCGAAATAATCGGAGGCGTGTATCTTGCGAAAACAATTAACACTATTGATGATACAATCCGCTCAACGCGTACAAGCCTTATTGTATTCAGCGTGCTTATTGTAATACTGATAGGTATGCTCAGTCTTGGTATGAGCTATATCATAACATCGCCTATGGAGGAGTTCCGCGCTGTCGCGCGCGAAATATCAAAGGGTAATTTTAATAAACGCGTAAACGTCAAAGGACGAAACGAAATCGCGCAAATGGGTGAAACGCTTAATTATATGTGCGATGAGCTTAGCTTGCTTGAAGAAAAACGACGTAAATTTGTATCGGACGCGTCGCATGAGCTTAAAACACCGATGGCGGGAATTAAACTTATATGCGACAGCCTTGTTTCGGCGGAAAATCTTGATCCGGTAATGGTAAAGGAATTTTTGTCTGATATGTCCGATGAGGTTGACCGTCTTACAAGAATAGTGGAAAGACTGCTTGTGCTGACAAGACTCGACGCGGGCGCAAATTCGCTCAAGCTTGAGGAAACAGATATAAAAATGCTTATAAATCAGGTTGTCAAAAAACTGACAGGCATTGCGACGTCAAGAGATATTGTCATTTATACCGATTATCATAATATGGATTTTGAGCCGATATTGCTTGACTATGATAAAATATACGAGGCAATATACAATATTGCGGACAACGCAATCAAATATTCGCCGGAGGGCGGTTTTGTCCATATAGACGTTACATCTGACGATGATTTCCTGACAATCAGAATTGAAGATAACGGTCCGGGAATACCGGAAGGCGAACGCGACCGTATTTTTGAGCGTTTCTACCGCCTTGATGATTCACGCGCGCGTGACACGGGAGGCACCGGTCTGGGACTTGCAATAACCAAGGAGGCTATTTTGATGCACAATGGCACGATTACTGTCACAAACGCGTCTGAAATCGGCAGTATATTCACAATAAGACTTCCGTATAAAGTAAAACATGCCTATGGCAGTCAGGGGGATAAAGCATGAATAAAAGAAAAATACTTGCTCTCTTTGCTGTAGTTATTTTTATTGTTGCTGTCTTTGTCGCGATAGGTATAATACGTGACGACTATGCAAGCACAAAATATACCGGTGAATTATACTTCTTCAACGAACTGGGAACAGCGATAGAATCGGAACCGAGAGAGATTAAGTACAGGGATAAGCAAAGTCTGGCTGAAAACGTCATCGAGGAGCTTATGGACGGTCCTGACGACGGAAAGAAACAGCGCATTATAGAAAAAAAGACAACGCTTGTTTCACTCAACGGAGTTGACACAGGAGATGTCGTTGTAAACTTTTCGAGGGAGTTTATAACAGGAAATAACACAAAGGATATTCTGGCTGTATATGCCGTGGTGAAATCGCTTTGCGCAACCGATATAATAAACAGTGTAAAGGTGGTTATTGAAGGCAAGGATATTTACACTGCCGACGGTTCTATTATCGGTTATCTGAGGGATCAGGATATCAATCTTTCAACGGATACATACAACAGCGAAATGCGTGAGATAACGCTGTATTTTCCCGGAAAAGACGATAACAAGCTGCATAAAGAGACACGCAGTATAAGAGTAACCGACCAGGAGCCGATAGCGCGATATATAATAAACGAGCTTATAAAGGGCAGCAGCAGTCAAAATCTTTCAAAGGCGCTGAGCAGTGATACTGTTCTTATCAGCGTTGAAACTTCAAATAATATCTGTTTTGTTAATTTTAAATCAAATTTCCTTGATAAAAATTCCGGCAGCGCGGAGAAAGAAAAAATGGTGATTTTCTCCATAGTTGATTCTCTGACGGAAATTGATACAATCAATCGCGTTCAGTTCCTCATGGACGGGAAAAAAGTCGATTTATTCGGAAATATCAATATAGGCAGCATGTTTGGCAGAGATGAAAGCATAATAGAATAAATAAAGCCCTCCTGATTTTACAGGGGGC
>CAZWLT010000097.1:0-5355 GCA_964634915.1 uncultured Clostridium sp.
AGCTAAGAAGAAATAATTGAAAGGAGTGTTCTTAAATGATTAAGAAGATAGATACAAAAGCGGCAAGAATTCGTCGTCATCAGAGAGTTAGAAAGAACATCTCCGGCACAGCGGAGAGACCTCGTCTAAACGTATTCAGAAGTGCTAAGCATATATACGCTCAGGTTATCGACGATGTTAAGGGTGTTACATTGGTAGCAGCTTCAAGCATGGATAAGGATTTTGAAGGCTACGGCGGTAATATTGAGGGCGCAAAGTCAGTCGGCAAGAAGATTGCCGAAAAGGCTCTGTCAGCCGGTATTAAGAAAGTAGTATTCGACAGAGGCGGATATGTATATCACGGCAGAGTTGCCGCTCTTGCGGAAGGCGCAAGAGAAGGCGGCTTGGAATTCTAACAGAAGGAGGACGAATCAGTGACTGAAAGATTAGACGTAGAAGCTATTGAGCTTGAAGAAAATGTCGTAGCAATAAATCGTGTTGCAAAAACCGTTAAGGGCGGTAGAACAATGAGATTCAGTGCTTTGGTCGTTGTAGGTGACAGAAACGGTCACGTAGGTTACGGTCAGGGTAAAGCTGCTGAAATACCTGATGCTATCAGAAAGGGTATTGACAGTGCAAAGAAGAATTTGATAACAGTTCCTCTTGTAGGCACAACAATTCCTCATGAAGTAACGGGAATCCAGGGAGCGGGTAAGGTTCTTTTAAAGCCTGCCAAACAGGGTACCGGAGTTATCGCAGGCGGCGCTGCCCGTGCAGTGCTTGAGCTTGCGGGCGTTAAGGATATCAGAGCAAAGAGTCTGCGTTCAAACAATAAGAGAAACGTAGTTAGCGCTACTGTACAGGGCTTGTCAGAGCTTAAGCAGGTTGAAGAAGTCGCAAGGCTTCGCGGCAAGACTGTAGACCAGATCAGAGGTTAAGGAGGACGCACAGAATGGCTAAGCTTAAAATTACATTAGTTAAGAGTACAATCGGCAGAAAGAAGAATCAGATTGCTACTGTTGAAGCTCTTGGACTAAAGAAAATAAGAAGTGTTGTTGAGCATAACGACACACCTCAGATCAGAGGTATGATAAACAGGGTTTCACACCTTGTAACAGTTGAAGAGAACTAATTGGGTAAGGAGGTGTAGCAAATGAACTTAAACGAACTAAAACCTGCTGAAGGATCAAAGTTTGCTTCAAAGAGAGTCGGCAGAGGTATCGGAAGCGGAACAGGTAAAACTTCGGGAAAAGGTCATAAGGGACAGAACGCGCGCAGCGGCGGCGGTGTAAGACCCGGCTTTGAAGGCGGTCAGATGCCGCTGTACAGAAGACTTCCTAAGCGTGGATTTAAGAATATATTTGCAAAGCAGTATGTAGCTGTCAACGTTGAAGAGCTGAATAAGCTCGAGGACGGATGCGAGGTAACGGCGGAGGTACTTAAGGAAAACGGTATCATCAGCAAGACTCTTGACGGCGTAAAAATTCTTGGCAGGGGCGAACTGACAAAGAAACTTAACGTAAAAGTTGCTAAGATGAGCGCGTCTGCAAAGGAAAAAATAGAAAAGGCAGGCGGAAAGGCAGAGGTGATATAAGGTGCTTCAGACATTAAGAAACGCATGGAAAATTCCTGACTTACGCCGTAGAATTCTTTTCACTTTAATGATGCTTGTTGTTTTCAGATTCGGCGCGCATATTCCCGTACCGTATCTGTCAGCAGACGCAATGAAGGATTTCCTTGGAAACGGTACTGACTTGTTCAGTTTGTTTGATGTATTCACAGGCGGCGCGTTCTCGAACGCGACAGTTATGGCAATGGGTGTCTCGCCATACATCAACGCGTCAATTATTGTGCAGCTTTTAACAGTCGCGATTCCGTCGCTTGAGCGTCTTGCAAAAGAAGGACTTGAGGGCAGAAAAAAGATAAACAAGATAACAAGATATCTTGGTATTGCGCTGGCATTTATTCAGGGCGCGGGACTTTATGTAACGCTTTATAATATGGGCAGCGCTATAACAAATCCAAGCGTTCTGACATTCTTTGTAATAGTTTTAACATTCACAGCCGGTACAGCGTTTATCATCTGGCTGGGCGAGCTTATTACAGAAAAGGGACTTGGAAACGGTGTTTCATTGATAATCTTTGCAGGTATCGTTTCAAGAATACCAACAGCTGCATACGCTTTGTATAATATGAAGCTGGGCAGCGGTATCACGGCAGGAGGACTTGTATTCGTAGCGGCTGTAGTAATAGTTGCTGTCGCGGCTATCACATTCGTTGTGTTCTTCTCAGATGCTGAACGCAGAATTCCGGTTCAGTACGCAAAGAGAGTTGTAGGAAGAAAGATGTACGGCGGTCAGAGCACAAACATTCCTATTAAGGTTGCTGCCGGCGGCGTTATGCCAATCATCTTCGCGTCATCGATTATGGCTTTCCCCGCGACAATAGTAAGGCTGCTTTCGGGCGGTAATATGCCGACGGAAGGTATTGGATATTATATCCTCGGCTGTCTTTCGGCAGGTTTCGCGTCGGAATGGTGGACCAGTGTGGTTTACGCTGTATTATACGCGTTATTAATCGTATTCTTCACATATTTCTATTCATCAATTCAGTTCAATCCGATTGAGCTTGCGAATAATATGAAGAAGAGCGGCGGATACATTCCGGGTATCAGACCCGGTAAGCCGACAAGCGATTATATAGGAAAGATTTCATCAAGATTAAATCTTATCGGCGCATTCTTCCTTGCGATTATCGCTATATTGCCGGTTGTTGTCGGCGCGGTATTCAATGTAACTTCACTTCAGATTGGCGGTACATCACTGCTTATCATGGAAGGTGTTGCGCTTGAAACCGTAAGACAGATTGAATCACAGATGACTATGCGCCATTACAAAGGATTTTTGGAATAATTTCTGAGAACTGAAAGGCGGTATCGATATGAATTTGGTATTAATGGGACCTCCGGGAGCAGGAAAAGGCACTCAAGGCGAGATTTTATCAAAGCGTCTTGGTATTGACACCATTTCGACAGGTGTCATGCTGAGAACCGCTATCAAGGAACAGACCGAGGTTGGTAAGATTGCCGCGGAGTATATTAATGACGGCAAACTTGTTCCTGATGACGTAATTGTTTCTATTGTGAAAGAAAGATTAGCTAAGCCTGATTGTGCAAAGGGATTTATTCTTGACGGATTTCCCCGCACAACGGCACAGGCTGAGGCTTTAACAAATTCAGGCGTTAAAATTGATAAAGTTTTATCGCTTGAAGTTGAGGATGAGGTAATTATTGAGCGTCTTTCATCAAGGAGAGAATGTTCAAAGTGCGGCGCGCCGTACAATATTATCTCAAACAAACCTATAACAGAGGGTAAATGTGATAAATGCGGTGCGGATTTAATTCAGCGTGCCGATGACAATCCGGACACCATTAAGAACAGACTTAATGTTTATCACAATCAGACAGAGCCTATAAAGAATTATTACAAAAAGATGGGACTTCTCGTTACCGCAAAGGGTGAGGAAAAACTTGAAGATACCACAAATAATGTAGCAAAGGCTCTTGGACTTGAGGTGTGATTTATGATAACAATTAAATCAGCATCGCAGGTAGAAAAAATGAGAAAGTCGTGCTTGCTTACGAAAGAAATTCTCGAAAAGCTTGAGGAGCGCATAAAACCGGGTGTAACGACACTTCAGCTTGATAAGCTGGTATATGATTTTTATGCTTCACACGGCGCACGACCGAATTTCCTTCATTACAACGGTTATCCCGCAAGCATATGCGCTTCGGTAAACGATGAGGTAGTTCACGGAATACCAAGTAAGCATTGTGTGCTTAAAGAGGGTGACATCATAAGTATTGATTTGGGATGCGACCTTGACGGCTGGCAGTCGGATGCCGCAAGAACATTTGCTGTCGGTAAGATAAGCGACGAGGCGCAGCGTCTTATAGATGTAACAAAGCAGAGCTTTTTTGAAGGAATTAAGTTTTTAAAACACGGTGCCAAATTAGGTGATGTTTCATCAGCAATTCAGAATTATGTTGAAAGCAACGGATTCGGAGTTGTGCGTGACCTTGTAGGTCATGGAATAGGCAGAGAAATGCACGAAGACCCAAGTGTTCCGAATTTCGGAAAGGCGGGTCATGGCGTTAAACTCGCGGCAGGAATGACTCTTGCTATTGAGCCTATGGTAACAGCAGGGGATTACAGAGTCTGCGTTCTTGATGATGACTGGACTGTTGTTACAGATGATGGAAGTTTAGCGGCCCACTATGAAAACACTGTTCTGATAACAAAAGACGGTTATGAAATATTAACACTGTAAGAGGTAAAATATGGAGATTGTAGAGGGTTCAATAGTCCGTTCTATTGCAGGAAGGGACAAAGGCGATTTATTTATAGTTCTTTCGCGTGAAGGTGAGTTCGCTTATCTTGCAAACGGAGAACTGAGAAAAGTGGATCGACCTAAAAAGAAAAAGCTCAAGCACCTTCAGGGGTCTAATAAGGTTTCGGAATTTGTAAAGAACAAACTGGAAACGGTTGGTAAGGTAACAAATTCAGAGGTGCGAAAGGCATTAGCGGAATTTAATTAAGTTTCTTGGAACAATCACGGAATAGGAGGATATGACGTGGCTAAGGATGATGTATTAGAATTGGAAGGCACGGTTGTTGAAAACCTGCCGAACGCAATGTTTAAGGTTGAGCTTGAAAATGGTCATCAGGTACTGGCACATATTTCAGGCAAACTGAGAATGAATTTCATAAAGATTTTGCCGGGTGATAAGGTAACTCTTGAAATGAGTCCTTACGACCTGACGAGAGGCAGAATCACATGGAGAAGTAAGTAATTTGAAGATATTTGGCACATTCCGAACCTTTTCCGACATTTGCGTACAAAACGTACGCGGCGGCAGAAAAGAACTTCGGATCGCGCTCAAATCTCATCCAAACATAAATTTTAGAGGAGGTAATAATATGAAAGTACGTCCGTCAGTAAAACCGATTTGCGAAAAGTGCAAAATCATAAAGAGAAAAGGCAAAGTAATGGTAATTTGCGAGAACCCAAAGCATAAGCAGAAACAAGGCTGATTAAGTTCATATTTGGCGCATTTCACAATTTTTTCCGACACTTGCGTACAAAACGTACGCGGCGGTTGAAAAGAAATTGCAAACTGCATCCAAATCTGAATTAATCAGAAACGGAGCAAATTTATCAAAAGAATTTTTGCCGCACATATTGCAGACATTACAACAAAATTTGTTTATGACTTGTTCAGGAGCGGCTGACCGTCCTTGGTAACCTGAACGGGTTTTAATACAACACTATATAAATTTTTTGATGATATCTTTTAATGGAGGTGTAGAAAAGTAT
>CAZWLT010000098.1:0-5278 GCA_964634915.1 uncultured Clostridium sp.
GCTAATCTGTAATTACCACAGGTCTTGAAATGCCGCCCTTGTCGCTTATTCTTGTTGTGTGTATAATCACGGCAAGCTCGGTTTCGCCTGAAATATTGGATATATCAATATCAATTTTATTTCCCCATTGACATTCGCCGCTGAATTTTTGCTCGCCGTTTACAAATATTTCAACTTCATTTCCCATTATTTCACGGAATATAATGAAGTTGTCCCCGCCGTGTATCATGACGGAGGTTTTATAAAGCGCGTAGCCCGTCAGACCTCTGAAATTAATATCGGGTCCGTCGCCCACGCTAACAACAGCCCATGTGTTCATGTCGCTGTCCTCAATCTTCGCGTTCGGGTCAGGACGCGTCTGTGAAAATTCCACGGTCTGACGCCATTTTGTAATATATTTTTCATTTACGGACGGGATAAAGACAGGTTTAGTGTCCCTTTCTGCGGCGTATACAGTCATGCTTGCACCCTCTAATCCGTCTGAAACGGCAGTCAATGTGAGTTTTTTATTCCCGTCTGTCTGTTTAACAATAACCTGACATAAGCCGTTGAACAGATGACGCTCACAGGCTTTGTCCGCCTCATGCGAATTAGGGTCGCCGTTACCGACGCCGATTATTTCACCGCCTGCCGCTGTGAATTTAATAAGATTATCCGCGTATGGAACAATTATTCCGTTTTTGTCAACAGCGGAAATATTGAATATCACCGCGTCATCGCAGGCATCATATACAAAGTCGCGATGAGGAGTGATAATAATTTTCTTCGCATCGGAGGCTGTTTGTACTTCGTCAGAGCATACTTCCCTGCCGTCAATATATCCAATCATTTTCAGTGTGCCTTTTTCAAAATTAACATTCCAGTCCGCCATGTCATATTTATCGACATTCTTTTTGCCGAGCGATTTTCCGTTTAAGAATAATTCCGCCTCGGCGCAGTTTGTGTGCGTCATAACACGCACTTCTTCGCCGTCATTCCAATTCCAGTGAGGAAGAATATGTATCATCGGCTCATCTGTAAAGAATGCTTTGTTGAGGTAAAACGCGTCCTTTTTAAATCCGCACGTATCCATGATACCGAACTGCGTGCTGATTGAAGGCCACTCAAACGGAGTAGGCTCGCCGCGGTAGTCGAAGCCTGTCCATATGAAAAGTCCCATAATGTGAGGACGCGTGTCAACCTGTTTAAAACCGTCGCGGTATGTATTGCCCCATGCCGCCGCCTCGCTGTCATAGCAGTCAATAATATTTTTGCTGCGGTCTGTTTTGTATACACCGCGTGTCTGAAACGCGCTGTCATTTTCACTGCCTATCATCGGCATATCCGGATATTTCGCGCGAAAATCATCATATGTATGAGTGATGTAGTTAAAGCCTGTTATGTCGAGAACATCGCAGGCTCCGCCGTCTGTTGTGACGCCTGTATTCATTGCGCCTAAAAGGAATCTTGTATTATCAAGTTTTTTTATCTCGCATTGAAGTCTTTCGGCTAATTTTCTGCCTGTCGGAGTACCCTGCAAAGGTTCCTCGTTAAACAGCGAATACATCACAACCGACGGATGGTTGCGGTCACGCGTAACCATGTCCCGTACCTGTTTGATTCCGTCCTCGCCGGTGTTGAAATTGCGGTTTTCGTCCATGACAAGCAATCCGTATTTGTCGCAGTAATCAAGTATTTCCGGATTCGGATTCCCGTGCGCGCAGCGGTACGCGTTAGAGCCCATTTCCTTGAGCAGCTTTATTCTGTATTCATTCACGCTTTCCGGCACAGCGACACCAACGCCGGCATGGTCCTGATGATTACATGTTCCGTACAATGGGACATGTCTGCCGTTAAGGAAAAATCCCTTGTCTTTATCTATTGAAATTGTGCGGAAACCGAAGGTGTTAATCTGTTTGTCAACAAGGGTTTCGCCCTCGTAAAGCTCGCTCGCCATTCTGTAAAGGTTGGGGGAATCAATATCCCACAGCATCGGACTGTATGAAAGCACACTCTGTTTTACAACCGCACTGCTGCCGCCTTCAACCGAAAAATCAGTTTCGTGCTTGCCGACTTCGATGTCTTTTTCATTTAGAATGTACGTTTTCAAATGAAAATTTTTATCCTCATATGATGAATTTTCAATGGTTGTATCCGTAAGCGCGTCCCACACATCCGCCGTCATTTTTTCCGGATGGATAAACACACCCCAATGAGCGATGTGGAGCTTATTTTTTTTGTAAAGGTTTACGTGACGGTAGATACCCGCACCCTCATACCACCAGCCCTCAACAGCAGTCGCGTCAACAAATACAACAAGGTCATTAATCAGGTCGCCGTAAAGAGCCATGTCCGTCGCGTCAACAACAAAGGAATTGTAGCCGCAAAAATTCCTGCCTATAACAGAGCCGTTCATATATACTGTCGCGTATGATGATATACCCTCAAATTCAATAAGTATCTGCTTGCCGCGGTCGGCTTCATCAAGACGAAATCTCTTTGAATACCATGCCTTGCCTCGCTTTTTATATCCCTGGGACGGACCCCATTTTTCCTCGAACTTATTATAAACCGCCCAGTCATGCGGTAAGTTTACAGTTTCCCAGCTGCTTTTATCGTAATCCGGTGACGCCGCACCGTTCGCGCCGCCGGCTTTGGCTGCCATATAGCAGTCAGTATGTGATTTTGTTTCCGGCAATATAATATCGCCGTTATAAAATTTCCAATCCCTGTCCAAGCTGTATTTTTTCATAATAAACTCCATTCCGCCGCCCCGCGTCGGCACAAATAATTTTTTGCTATACCGCATTTATTATTTCTTTCACGTTAATTGCCCTCCGCAGATATAATTACTGCTTTTCAACGTCGCTTGAAACTGAGAATGGAAGCGCGTATTTCTTGCTGAACGCGACGCACATTTCTTTGTATTCATCATTGTTTCTTCTGTGGCTCATAACATTGTGAACGTCATAGTTTTCGTCATTAAGCTCGATAATTGCCGCCGCGACGTTCGCGCAGTGGTCTGATATTTTTTCAAGCGCCGTAATATAATCGGTGAACACAAATCCCTGATTTACACTGCATCTGCCTTCCTGCATACGTTTTATGTGACGGTTTTTGAGGTCGTTCCTCAATCTGTCAATAACGTCCTCAAGCGGTTCAACCTTGTTTGCGAGAGAGATATCATTATTTGAAAAGGCATTAATTGTAAGGTCAATGATTTCTCCGACCGCGTTTACCATTATAGTGATTTCCTGCCTTGCCTTGTCAGAGAAATGCACGTCCTTGTCGCGTTTTTCTCTTGCGGTGAATACAAGGTCAGCGGTGTAGTCGGTCATTTTTTCAAAATCGGATATCGCATGAAGCAGTATTGATACCTTCTGCGCGTCCGCGGCGATAAGGTTCTGCTCCGACAGCCTGACAAGATATACTCCGAGAGCGTCCTCGTATTCGTCAGCCACGCCTTCATTTTCAATAATTTCTTTATCGTTTTTTTCGGAATATTTTGCGACACATTTCTGCGCGAGCGTAAAGCTGTCCTTTACCATATATGCCATATTCGTCGCGAGCGTCATACACTGTTCAACAGCAAATGACGGTGTCTGCAAAAATCTGTCGTCCAGAATGGCAAACGTGTTGACTTCCGCGCCTTCTTTGATTGTAAGACGCGCCAGCTTTTCGATAAGCTTGGTAAACGGAAGAAGTATAAAAGTCGAAATTACATTAAAGGCTGTATGAATAACCGCAATATCAAGCGCGTTTATGGATGAGTTTATAAATGTGAACCGTATTATCGCATTCAGACCGTAAAATACCACAAGGAACATCAGCGCGCTTATAATTTTTACATATAAATTCGCAATCGCAGCGCGTTTTGCGTTTTTGCTTGTTCCTATACACGAAATCAGCGCCGTTATACATGTGCCGATATTCTGACCCATAAGAATGGGGATTGCGGCAGCGAAGGATATTTGTCCCGTCGCGCTGAGCGCCTGCAAAATACCGACCGACGCCGATGATGACTGAATAATCGCGGTAAGAACAGCGCCGACAAGAAGCCCCAGCACGGGATTGGAAAACATCACAAGCAAATTGGCAAATGTCGGGGAATCCTTTAATCCCGAAACAGCTTCCGACATGGCATCCATACCGAACATCAGCACAGCAAAACCGATAAGTATATTACCGATATTCCTTTTCTTATCGCTTTTAGCTATCATCAGAAGTATGATGCCTATAAGAGCAAGAACCGGCGTGAAATTCTCCGGTTTTACAATGTTAGTCAGCAGGCTGTCGCCCTGTATTTCCGACAGACTCAATATCCAGGCGGTAACAGTGGTGCCGATATTAGCGCCCATCATAACCCCTATGGACTGAGCCAGCTTCATTATTCCCGAGTTTACAAAGCCGACAACCATTACTGTGGTTGCGGATGACGATTGAATTACCGCCGTTACAACGGCGCCAAGCAGAACACCCATAATCCGATTTGATGTGAGCTTTTCAAGTATTGATTCCAGTTTGCCTCCGCCGAGCTTCTTGAGTCCGTCGCCCATTACATTCATTCCGTAAAGGAACATCGCAAGTCCGCCGCACATGCTGAATAACTGAAATATGTTCATAACCGCACCTCTTTTGCATATTTTTCAAAAATCCTCAATGTAAATTATATATAATCTAAATTATATATAATCAATGTAAAATTGTATTCAAGCCTATCTTAAATTTGTGTAAAATTTTCGATAATTTTCCATTCTGCAATTAATCGTTCAAGACTCCACGCGGCGTTGGCGGGACTGGTGGAAGGAAGCCTGATTGCGTCAAGTCCGCTGTTGTATTTTGCAAACAGCTTGCGTGCCGTATTTCCGTTTGTGAAGATTTGTTTAATTTCAGATTCATGTAAAATTCGCGTAAAATCATTAGGCGTTACATTTGTTATTGAGCTGTCTGCCGAACCCTCAATGTCACAGCTTGCAATAACGTCCCACACCGCTATATGATTGCGGAGCAGAAATTTTTTCTTTTCTTCAATAGTATCGGGACATTCCTCGTTCATAACGGCAGAAAGGACTCTCCAAAACCGATTTTGCGGATGCCCGTAAAAGAAATTTGTTTCGCGTGATTTTACCGAGGGGAAACTGCCAAGAATAAGTATCCGTGAATTTTCGTCGTACACGGGACTAATGGTATGATACTCCATGATTATCACCTCTGTTATCGATTATAACAGATTGTTTTCTGTTTTAAAATAGGGAAATCCGATTTTTTCAAAAAAAACAGGACGCGTAAGCATCCTGTT
>CAZWLT010000099.1:0-5077 GCA_964634915.1 uncultured Clostridium sp.
AGTGCCGCCCGACTATGAATTGACCGATGAGGATAAGCGAGCGGAAGAAAACGGGGATTTGGTGTTCTCGTACGGCTCGAGCGAGGTGACGATAAGCCAAGTGCAGGGGCTTACGTGGATGCAGGACGGCATACAGTACGGTTTTACGCAGATTGACGGAAAATTATCCGCAGACGAGCTTACTGAAATGGCGGCGGAAATTATAAACAAATAGTATAAAGAAACATCAGACAATGCTGTCGGGCGATATTGAAGAAAAAATCATCTCTATGTATGCCAAAGGAATGGACGAAAACGATATCGCGGCGAAGCTGCTTAACGGCATTGTTGAAGAAAGCGGCTTTTCGGCGGAGACGGAGGACGAAGTTAGACCTTCCGCCACCGCCGTTGGCGGCGATCCCCCTTCCTCCAAATCGGCTAACGCCGCTTTGCAGGACGGCTTAGAGAAGCAGAAGGAATACATTACGCATAACAAAAGGGGAATAAAGGGGAAATTTAATAAATTACACACATATAAATTAGAATGAATAAAACCGCTCAAACGTAGTGTTTAAGCGGTTTTTACGTGGTACGCGATCAGGGGTTCGAACCCTGGACACCCTGATTAAGAGTCAGGTGCTCTACCAACTGAGCTAATCACGCATATTCGGTTTATTTTCGTTATGTCTTTCAGCAACGAATAATATGATACCATACAAAAAAACATTTGTCAACACTTTTTTTGAAAAAAATAAAAATTCCGAAAAATTTAATTGACAAAAAATATACTCTCTGTTATTATAAAATGAGTATTAACAATTAGGAGATGAATAACGTGAAAGATATAAAATATTGCTTTGATGAATTAAAATGTGAAACGTCATTTCCGATTTCAGAAAGAATTGTTACCGAGGTGCTTATTTGTGCTTGAAAGATGATTCTGATACTGATTTTTATACTGTTCTCGGGAAGTTCGTTTGCGGCTTCTCCTATCGTGCTTTGCAGTATACCCTTCCCTCAGATACAGTATATCAAAAAAATAGCCGCTGTCGGCGCTTTAATTACTATTTGTGCCGACGCTTTAGCGGCGGAATGGAGATTTTTATGGGAGCAATCTTATTTTTTATAGGTCTTGCATTATCGCTGAACGGACTTTACTGCGGCATGACAATCGGTATGGGCGCGGGAGAAGCGATAATTGTTGTATCGGGAATTATTTTTATTTTGTGGGGAACGTTTTATGCCGCTTTCAGAAAAAAAGGTTTTCTAAAGTTTATAAAAAGATTGTTTATTTTTTATATGATTATTCTTGTGGTGTATACAGGCGCGGTGACTGTCATCGGAAGAATGGATAACGCAACCGGTAATGAAGATTACGCTATCGTATTGGGCGCGAAGATTACGGGCGCAAATCCGTCAGCGGCTCTTGCAAAACGTCTTGATAAAGCGGCGGAGTTTGCAAACGAAAATAAAAATGCAACAATTATTGTGTCCGGCGGTCAGGGCGCGGATGAAAAGATTCCGGAGGCTCAGGCTATGGAGGATTACCTGATAAGCCACGGAGTTAGCGCGGAAAGAATACTGAAGGAGGAAAATTCAACGAGCACGTATGAAAACCTTATGAATTCAAAGAATGCTATTACAGAGGGCAGCGCGGCGCTTATAACGAGCGATTTCCATGTGATTCGCTCAGCGCAGATGGCACAGCTTTGCGGCATCAATGCCACGCATATCGGAGCGGAAACTCCGTGGTATCTGATACCTGTTTCGTGCGCAAGAGAAATGGCTGCTGAAATTGCAACCGTAAGATATTATTTCTAAAATAAAAATCGCGGACAAGGATAAAACAGTTTGGTATTCAAAAAAAGATTTAAAGTCAGATTTAAAGTCGATTTTCGGCTTTAAATCTTTTTTTATTTTACGAAGGTACAAAAGATAAAAAAAGCTGCGAATAATGCCATATTCCTCTAACCGCAGCTTTTTATTGTTCCGTTCGCTTTTCGCGCCGCAGCGCCTCGGCTTTTGAATACACACATCCGCAGTAGTTCTGACGGTACAGCGAATATATCCTTGAAAGCTCGCAGGAGCGCTTATATCCTTCTTTTTTCTTGAAGTCGGAGAAAAGGTATCTTACATCGTATTTTTCGCCCAATTCGCCGCCTATGGCATTAAGAACCCGCGCGTTTTTCAACGGGCTTATCGAAAGGGTTGTGGTGAAGTAATCAAAGTTATTTTGTTTTGCGATTTTAGCTGTTTCTTCAAGACGCAGACGGTAACATTTAAAACAGCGTTCGCCGCCTTCCTTTACGTGTTCAAGACCTTTTGCGATTTCGAAGAACCGTTCGCTGTCGTAATTCCCCTCGATGAATTTTACGGGACGTTTGAGCGGCATTTCCTCTATAAGCCGCCGCTGCTCCAAAGCGCGTTTAATAAATTCCTCCTCCGGCGATATATTGGGATTGTAATAAAAAATCGTTATATCAAAGAATTGCGCAAGATATTCCAGCACGTAGCTTGAACACGGCGCGCAGCAGCTGTGAAGCAAAAGGGACGGAATACGATTTTCCCTTATTATGTTACAAATTGTTTTATCCAGAATTTTTTGGTAATTTTCTTTCATTATAAATCTCCATATTATCTCTGTTGCAAATATTCCCGCAAAACCGAATGCGCCTCCCATAAATCCGCCTGCAACGACATCACAGCCTTACTTTTTGTTTTATACTATAATAACACAAACATTCGTAATTGTAAACTGTATTTCCCGACACTGCGCAGCTGCGGCCGCGTTATGGGATATGTACGAGATTGCAGCTGAAATTTGGAAGTCATATTTTCCGCGGCTTTTGTTTTATCTTATTGCAAAAACAAGAAAAGTGTAGTATAATCATATATCATAGAATCTGAAAGGAATTTAAGCAATGAGAAAGCTGATTGCGGTATGGATGGGAAAACTTCTTACCATAGCCGGTAAAATAATAGGAAAGAAATCTTCGTCATCACCGGGACATTACGCGCTTAAAATTTGCCCCAATCTGGTGAGCAATCTTAATAAATGCGTGTCAAGGGGAGTTATTGTGACCTGCGGCACAAACGGAAAAACAACGACAAACAACCTTATGGCATCCGCGCTTGAAGCGAAGGGATATAAGGTTATATGCAACAGGCTCGGCGCGAATATGCTCAGCGGTATTGCGACAACGGTTTTGCAGGAAATGAATATATTCGGGAAAATGAAAGCGGATTATGCGTGTCTTGAAATAGACGAGGCATACACGCCGATAGTATTTGATTATGTAAAACCCGATGTTATGGTTATCACAAATCTTTTCCGCGACCAGCTTGACAGATACGGAGAGATTGACATAACATCAGATATAATCAAGCGCGCGATTGCGAAAGTATCGGATTTAAAGCTTGTTTTAAATGGCGATGACCCTCTTTGCGTACAGTTCGGACGTGAAGAAAACGTCAAGGCATACTATTACGGTATTTCCGAAAAGGTACTGCCTCAGCTTGATGATACCAAAGAGGGAAGATTCTGCCCAGTATGCGGCGAGGAACAGCAGTATAATTATTATCATTACAGTCAGCTGGGGGATTTCCATTGCCCGCACTGCGGTTTTAAGCGTCCCGAAATAGATTTTGAGGTAAAGGACGTATCGCTTGACACACCGATGAAATTTACAGTAAACGGACAACCTATGGTAATAAATTATAAGGGCTTCTATAATATATATAACCTTATCGCGGTATATGGCGCGCTTAACGTTATGGGAGAGAACACAGGCGACTTTGCGAGTCTTCTGACAGGCTATAAGCCTCAGATAGGCAGAATGCAGGAGTATAAGTTTAATAAGCCTGTAATACTGAGCCTTTCAAAAAATCCTGCCGGCTTTAATCAGGCAATTGCGACAGTGAATACTGACAAACGCAAAAAGGACGTTATCATCGCGATAAATGACAAAGCGAATGACGGACGTGACGTGTCATGGCTGTGGGACGTGGATTTTGATAAAATTGCCGATGAAAATCTTAACACGCTTACAACAACCGGAATACGCGTATATGATATAAGTCTGCGTTTCAAGTACGCGGATATAAATGTGGACAATATGACGCATGATATGGCGGAGGCGGTTACGAAGTGTCTTGAAACAGACAGCGAGGTTGTATATGTGCTTGTGAATTATACTGCGCTGTATTCAACAGAGGCGGTACTGAAAAAATTGGGAGGCGAGGTATGATGAAAATTAAAATTCTTCATCTTTATCCCGACTTGCTGAACCTTTACGGCGATAAGGGTAATATTGAGTGTATGAGAAAACGTCTTATGTGGCGCGGTATTGACGCGGAGGTCGCGGCATATACGTGCGGCGATACAGGATTTGATTTGTCAGATGTGGATATTGTGTTTATCGGCGGCGGCTCGGACAGAGAGCAAAGAATTGTATGCGACAGACTTCTTGAGCATAAAAAGGAACTTAGGCAATATGTCGAGGATAACGGCACGCTTGTGGCTGTATGCGGCGGATATCAGCTTTTGGGTAATTATTATAAGCTTGCGGACGAGACGATTAACGGATTGGAAATTCTTGATATCCGCACGGAACAAGGGAAAAAACGTCTTATCGGCAATATTGTGCTCGAGGCTGATTTTATTGACGAAAAGATTGTAGGCTTTGAAAATCACGGCGGAAGGACATATATAGGCAATCATACGCCGCTCGGACGCGTTGTGTACGGATATGGTAATGAAGAAAAGTCAGGAGCGGAGGGCGTTGTTTATAAAAATGTTGTCGCGACATATCTCCACGGACCGCTTCTTCCGAAAAATCCGGCGCTTTGCGACTATGTGCTGACCAATGCGATAAAGAGAAAAAATCCTGAATTTGAAGGACTTTCCGATATTGACGATACTCTTGAACAAACGGCGAACAGATATATGGTAAATCGTTTAAAAAGTAAATAAATTTTTAACAAATTCGCAAATGTATTGACTTTTTATACTGATGCGTCTAAAATTGGAGTATAAATAAAAATTAAGGCTGTTTTGAGCAGCCTTGTTTTATGAATTAAGACGGTAAATTATAATTTG
>CAZWLT010000100.1:0-4972 GCA_964634915.1 uncultured Clostridium sp.
AATTTGAAATTTTCGGAATAAATATAAATTTTCCATCATATAATGTTGGGTGCGTTGAAATAGGGCAAAAAGATAAGACAGGAGGCAATAGTATGGATAATGAAGTTTTCTACAAAAGCATAAAGTCGGAAAACGGAGGGTTAACGCTGCTTGATTATTATATTATACCCGAAAACATATCGGCTGATTACTGTGATTTGAAATGTTATGGGGTTAAAATACAGAAAACAAATATATATGAGGGAGGAGGAAAGATAGTAGAAATCAATCAGATTAATAATATATTTTATCGCTATAAAGACATTGAGGAATTTATGAAGGTTATAGTAACGCGTAAAACCGAACCGCAGAACCTGCGTGGCGCGGTGGAAAAATATATCGTAGAAAGTATTGACAGAGCGAGAAAAAGCGCATAAAATAAGACTAAAATAAACGGCAATACGCTTGTTTCCGCTCCGCGCGGAAGCTGCTAAGACAAATGGGGAATTTTTATGTATAAAATTAAAGAAACAATCGTTGTTGAGGGCATATATGACAAGATAAAGCTGTCAAGGTTTATTGACGCGGTTATAATTATCACAAATGGTTTTCGCGTCTTTTCCGATGACAGGATAATGAAAAGCGTAACGAAAATGGCACAGGAAACAGGTATAGTTATTCTGACGGATTCAGACAGCGCGGGATTTAAAATAAGAAATTACATAAAGCAGTCCTTACCGGAGGGAAGCGTAAAGCATGCGTATGTTCCCGATGTGCATGGCAAGGAAAAACGCAAAAGAGAGCCGGGCAGGGAGGGACTTATCGGCGTTGAGGGTATAAAGGACGATATAATCATTGACGCGCTGAGAAAAGCAGGCTGCACAATAGACGGCAGCAGTGAAGCTCCCGGAGAGGGCAGAAAAATCACAAAGGCGGATTTATATAAGGCAGGATTATCGGGAGGAGACGGCAGCCGCGAAAGACGCAATATGCTTGCGTCTTCTCTTGGTATACCTATGAAAATATCGGCAAATATGTTATTAGACATACTCAACAGACTGCTTGATTATGACGAATTTTGTGAAATTGTACAAAACATAGATGAACAATTTGATTAAATTTGATAAAAAATATATTGACAAAATACCAAAAATCATGTAAACTAATACCTGTAAAATAAAAAAGCTTTACAGGTGATGCAAGTGGCAAATGATTTTAACATTACAATTCTGTTGGACGTATACGGACAGCTTCTTACAGAAAAACAACGATTTGCGATTGATATGTATTATAACGAGGATTTGTCACTGGCGGAAATTGCCGAAGAAACAGATATAAGCCGTCAGGGTGTCAGGGATTCGATTAAACAGGGCGAAAAGCACCTTATTAATTTTGAAAACCGGCTTGGAATGGTGAGCCGTTTTCATAATATAAACGCGCAGCTTGCGGAAATGGACAAACTTCTTTCTTCGCTTGATTTTGACGGTAAAGACAAGATAAAAGCAATAAGAGACAAAATTGCGCAGGAGATATAGATTGCAGAAAGGAGTCGGGGCTTATGGCATTTGAAAGTTTAGGCGATAAGCTGCAGGGTGTGTTCAAAAAGCTCCGCGGCAAGGGCAAACTTAACGAAAAAGACATCAAGGACGCAATGCGCGAGATAAAGCTGGCTCTTTTGGAGGCAGATGTAAACTTTAAGGTTGTTAAGGAATTTGTTAATATAGTATCTGAAAAGGCGCTGGGGCAGGAGATTATGGAGTCGCTTACTCCCGCTCAGCAGCTTGTCAAGATAGTAAATGAAGAATTGACGCGGATGATTGGAGGAGAAACCGCAAGACTTGAGTTTTCTCCAAAGCCGCCGACAGTGATAATGATGTGCGGCTTGCAGGGCGCCGGTAAGACAACCGCAACGGGTAAGCTCGCGTTAAATCTTACAAAGCAGCTTGGTAAAAGACCGCTTATGGTTGCGTGTGACGTATACCGTCCGGCGGCTATAAAACAGCTTGAGGTGCTTGGCAAACAGGTACAGATTCCCGTATTCTCAATGGGGGCTGACATAAGCCCCGTGACTATCGCAAAAGAGGCGGTAGCGCACGCGATAAAGCATGGAAACGATCCGGTTATACTCGATACAGCCGGACGTCTTCATATAGATGAACAGCTGATGGACGAGCTTGCGGATATAAAAAAGGAAGTAAATCCTACGGAAATACTGCTTGTTGTCGACGCAATGACCGGTCAGGACGCTGTAAACGTGGCAAAGTCATTCAATGAACAGCTTGATATAACAGGTGTTATACTTTCAAAGCTGGACGGCGATACAAGGGGCGGCGCGGCGTTATCTGTAAAGCAGGTAACGGGCAAGCCTATAAAGTATGCGTCAGTCGGCGAAAAGCTGAGCGACCTTGAACAGTTCCATCCGGACAGAATGGCATCGCGTATTCTTGGTATGGGTGATGTGCTTACTCTTATAGACAAGGCACAGGATGCCATTGACGAGAAAAAGGCACAGGAGCTTGAAGCGAAAATACGCAAGCAGCAGTTTGATTTGAACGACTTTCTTGAGCAGTTCAGACAAATCAAGAAAATGGGTTCGTTTTCTCAGATACTCGGTATGCTGCCCGGCATTGACAAAAAGATGCTTGAAACGGCTGACACAGAGGAAAATGCCAAGAAAATGGTACACATCGAGGCGATTATTCAGTCAATGACCGAGCAAGAGAGAACAAAGCCGAGCATAATCGGCGCGAGCCGTAAGGTGCGTATTGCAAAGGGCAGCGGCACAAGAGTGCAGGACGTAAATCAGCTTTTGAAGCAATTTGCCGATATGCAGAAGATGATGAAGCAGTTCACAGGCGGGAAGCAGGCGAAGATGCTAAAACGTCTTCGAAAATTCAGATAACGTAAATAAGGTATTTAATTATACTTTATAATATAAATTGTAATTCTTACGGGAGGTGAAAAGAAGTGGCAGTTAAAATCAGACTAAGAAGAATGGGTGCAAAGAAGGCTCCTTTTTATAGAGTGGTAGTTGCAGATTCAAGATACCCAAGAAATGGTAGATTTATCGAGGAAGTTGGCACATATAATCCGCTTACAGACCCCGCAACGGTTAACATTGACGCGGAAGCTGTAAAGAAGTGGATTTCAAATGGCGCTCAGCCTACAGATACTGTTAAGGCTCTTTTGAAGAAGTCTAACATTATCTAATAACGGAGGTTAGGCAAGATGAAAGAAGTATTGGAGATAATTGCCAAATCACTTGTTGATTATCCTGAGCAGGTCAGCGTTAATGAGGTTATTAATGAGGACTCAACAGTAACTCTTGAACTGAGAGTTGCTGACAGCGATATGGGTAAGGTGATTGGTAAGCAGGGAAGGATTGCAAAGGCAATCAGAACTGTTGTAAAGGCTGCTGCAAGCCGTGAAAATAAAAAGGTTGCAGTTGATATCTTACAGTAGGATAAAGGGCTTGCAGACAGTAAGCCCTTTTTGCTTACTATTCCGAAAAAATGCTCGTTGCATATTAGCATTATTCAGGACTTGAAGTACACATGTACGACCGCGTCCTTCATAATACCAATCTGCTTAGAGCATTTTTACGGAGAATTTTTCAGCCTTTTATAGGAAGGGAAAAACCTTTGTTTAATGGAAAAATCGGTCTTTGCTTGGGGAAGAAATCAGCCTTTGTTTAAGCAGCCTTAATTTTGAAAGGAAAAGCTATTATGAACTTGCTTGAAGTTGGAAAAATTGTGAATACACACGGACTTCGCGGAGAGGTTAAGGTCATTTCATGGACGGACTCCCCGGAGGTATTTGAAGATATAGATTATGTATACAGAAAGAAAAAGAATGAGTATGAACGTCTTGATATAAAAAATATTAAGTATCAGAAGGGCAATCTGATAATTAAGTTTGAGCAGATAAAGGATATTGACGAGGCTCAGCTTTATAAGAATCATGTGCTTTATGCAGAGCGTGAAATGCTTGGCGAGCTGCCGGAGGGTGTTTATTATATTGCCGACCTCATAGGTCTTGACGTTGTGACAGACGAGGGTGAGGAAATAGGTGTTATTAATGATGTACTCAACACGGGCAGCAACGATATTTATGAGGTAAAACGCGAGGGAAAGAAAAATCTGCTTCTGCCTGTTATTGACGAGGTTGTGCTTGATATTGACATTGAAAGCGGAAAAGTCACTGTACACATGATAGACGGTCTGGAGGACTTATAATGAGATTTGATGTTCTGACTTTGTTCCCTCAGATGTTCGAGGCGGTATTGGGCGACAGTATAATAGGACGCGCAAGGGAAAATAAAATTATTGAACTGAATTTTATTGATATACGTGATTTTTCAACGAATAAGCATCGAAAGGTTGACGATTACCCATACAGCGGCGGCGGTGGTATGCTGATGAATCCGCAGCCTGTCTATGACGCGTATATGTCCGTTGCGGAGGGGCTTGGCTATAAGCCGCTAACGATTTATATGTCGCCGCAGGGCAAGGTCTTTAGCCAATCCGCAGCGGTGGATTTGTCAAAGGAAGAACATATAATTCTTCTTTGCGGTCACTATGAGGGTATTGACCAGAGGGTTATTGATGAAATTGTCGATATGGAAATTTCAATCGGCGACTTTGTTTTAACCGGCGGCGAAATTCCGGCAATGACGATTATTGATACTGTCGCAAGACTTATTCCCGGCGTGCTTTCATCGGAAACGTCATACGAAAATGAGTCGCATTTTAACGGCTTATTGGAATATCCGCAATACACGCGGCCTTCTGAGTGGCACGGCGCGGCAATTCCGGACGTGCTTATTTCCGGACACCATGCGAACATCGAAAAATGGAAAAGGGAACAGTCGCTTATAAACACGCTTAATAAACGTCCCGATATGCTTGAAAAAGCGGAACTTACAAAAGAAGATATAAAATTTCTTGATGAATACAAAAAAGAAAACACGTAAAATCCCTGCTGTTTAAGCAGG
>CAZWLT010000101.1:0-4962 GCA_964634915.1 uncultured Clostridium sp.
CATTGGAAAGCGGCTGATTTCTCTGCTCTCCTAATATTTCCTGTATGTAGGTATAATATTCGGGACGTGAGCATATCTGGTAGCCCTCAAGAATATCAATTATATTAAAGCCCCGTTTGTCACGCTCGTATTCTTCTTTCAATTCCTCCACAGCGGCATTGACCGTTTCAACATCACAATCAAGCACTACCGCAAGCTTCGACGCTTTTACCGGTTCGCCGGCTGCAAAGAGTATTCCCTCTATTGCGTATTTTATATTAGTCATTATTTTTCTCCGTTGTTAAGATAAAATCTTTTTTTGTTTCATCATAATTTGCAAAAAGCCTATTAAGTTTTATCATTTCCAGTACCGCAAGGAATGTCGCAATCATTTCAGGTCTTGAATCCTCCGGTCTGAAAAGCGTTTCGAAACGCACTCGTCTGTTTTTCCTAAGTACCTTGCATATCTTTTCAACCATATCGTCAACCGAAACCTTTTCCCTGCCGATTATCCGCGAAAATGATTTTTTCTCCGGCTTTGCCTTTCTAAGCAGTCTTTGGAATATACTGTTAAACGCGTCAACAAGCTCGCTTGTTTCATGGCTTATATTATATTCCTCCGCGGGGAAATCAATTTTCTCCGCCTCGCGGAATACCATATACTTGGTGGCAAATTCACTCTTTCTGAGTTCCTTTGACGCTTCCTTGAACTGCCGGTATTCGTCAAGGCGTTTTGCAAGTTCCTCACGCGGATCCTCCTCGTCTTCCTCTTCATCATTTTTCGGAAGAAGCATTTTTGATTTTATATACAAAAGATGCGAAGCCATAACAAGAAATTCGCTTGTGTTATCAAGATTACTTTCATCTATTCCTTCTATAGCTTCAAGATATTGCGCTGTTATCTCCACGATTGGTATATCGTATATGCTGACTTTATTCTTCTGAATAAGCGTCAGAAGAAGGTCAAGCGGTCCCTCAAACGTGTCAAGTTTATATAATATCTTGTCCATTATTTTTCCTTTACATTATAAGATTCGCGGCTGCCGCAAGCAGCTTTAAAATGCCGTTCATAAGTATATTTACACCTGTTCCGATTACAGCGCTGAATACGCCGGTAAGCGAAAGCAGCATAATAAGAATCATAAAATATCTTTCATACTGAAGCATTTTGTAGTATGTTCTGTCAGGCAGGAACATTCCCAGTACCTTTGCGCCGTCAAGCGGAGGTATCGGAATTATATTGAATACCGCAAAGCAAAGATTTCTCATCGCGAATATAAACGCGATGTCAATAGTAATCTGTTCCGCCGTTTCAAAACCAAGCGCGAATTTACGGTTTATCAGCATAAACACCGTTGCTATCAGCATAGCAATAAACGCGAGAATAAGATTAGACAGCGGCCCCGCGGCGGCTGTCAGCGCCATACCCTTCTTTGTATCCTTGTAATATCTCGGGTCAACACTTACAGGCTTCGCCCAGCCAAAGCCCGTGATTATCATAAGCAGCGTTCCCACCAAATCAAGATGCGCAAGCGGATTTAAAGTAAGTCTGCCCTGCATTCTCGGCGTCGGATCGCCCAGCTTTTCAGATACCCATCCATGCGCGAATTCATGTATCGTCAGCGCAATAAGCGTTATCGGTACGTTTATCAATATACTCTTTATATTCAAACCAAACATATTTTGTCTCCTTTATACAGATATATATATTATATAAAATTTTAACCGAAATGTAAAGTAAAATTACAGAAAAAAAGGCGCTTTTTCAATGCGCCTTTCTATTATCTCGGAGTAAGATTTTTCATTTTGTAGTACATGCGTTTATTTTCGTACATCATAGAGTCGCTTCTCTCTATTGTCATTGAGAAGTTTCTGTCAATTTCCTTATCGAATTTTGCATAGCCTATTGACATTGTAAGCGTCATACCGCTTGACTTATTGCCTTCGTCTATAAGCTCTTCAATCTTCGCAATAAAGGCTTTAATTTCTTCAATGGTTCTGTCTTTTACAATTATTGTGAATTCGTCGCCGCCGACACGGTAAGCGATAAATCCTTCATTCTCCTTCATTGCCGCGCGCAGTATTCTTGACGCGCGCTGGATATATATATCGCCTGCCTGATGTCCTTTTGTATCGTTTATATTCTTTAGTCCGTTCAGGTCAACGGTGATAACCGAATATCTTTCCATATTGCCGTTTTCTATATTATGGAGGTCGACAGAAAATGAATTCTTGTTTTTAAGTCCTGTCAAAGTATCAGTATTTGAAGCGTCCTGATACAACGGATTTGAAATCTTCCTGAATATCCTATTTGAAAAACGTATCGAAATCAGACAGCACAGAAGAATTATAATACAAACAAGAATCCTCAGTATAAATGATGCCGTTTTTACATTCTGCGCATTAATCGCTATACCGATTACGCCTTTTACATTTTTTCCATCGTCACTGACAGGATAGAAATTCATATACCTATAACCGTTATCTGTATTAAAAAATTTACCATTGCGAGCATAATTTATATAATATAAATCATCAACAAGAGCGGCTGTTTTGCCTCCGATAACCTGTCCCCGCTTGTTTTGCCCGTTCTCATTCGCGGTAGTATCGAGCACACACATTATTTTGCCGTCATCATCACGTCTGTAGACAGCTATTTCCGATATTGCCATATTTCCTTTCACTGCCGACAGATAACTTATAACAGCACCATATGCCGCCTCCGGCACGTCAGGCTTATAAAGTCTGTTGTCGATATGCGGCTCAATCGTCTGGAATGTCAGATTTGCTCTTTCATCATAAGCATCTGTCAATATCGAAACAAGAATTCCGGAGGTGACAAAAAATATTACAAAGCACGAAAAAATAATAAGCGAACAAGTAAGCATTGATACCTGTACATTTACCCTCTCAATTTTACTTTTGAAAAACTTTTTTATATTTTTCATATACAACACCCCCTTACCTGTGTTCTTTTAATAATTATACTACCTTTTTTTGAATTTAGCAAGATGTTATGTAAAATTTGTATATTTTTATTGAATATTTTTCATTTTTCATGTATAATTGATACAACAAAAACCGAAAGAAGGTAAAGCTATGCAAATCACAATTATTATACTTCTGAGTATTCTTATTATCTGCTCCGTAACATTAATCTTTCTGACTCTTAAAAACCGCGGTCAGAATCAGGATATGCGCACGTTTTCAGATATCATATCGCAGAATCAGAAAAATATCGGCTCTATGCAGACGCAGCGTTTTGCTCAGCTTGATAACGAGCTAAAAAATATGCGTGACGGAATTGACAAGCGAATGGCTGACATATACAAAGGCTTTGCGGATGTATCCGCGCTTTCCGCCGATGTGAGCGACCTTCGCAGAGTATTGTCAAACGTCAAAACGCGAGGTATATTAGGCGAAATACAGCTTGGCGCCATACTTGAAGAAATACTTGCCCCCGAGCAATATGTCACAAATGCCGCCACAATCCCCGGCAGCCGCAATATAGTCGAATTCGCCGTAAAACTGCCCCGCAACGACGATGAATTTATTTATCTCCCGATAGACTCCAAATTTCCGCTTGACGCGTATTCCGACTTGCAGTACGCTTATGAAGGCGGTGACGCGGATAAGGTTCAGGATTGCGCGAAGGTACTTGTCTCACGTATAAAGCAATTTGCAAAAGATATACATACAAAGTATGTCGAGCCGCCATATACCACAGATTTTGCAATTATGTTTCTCCCCACGGAGGGGTTGTATGCCGAAGCGGTAAACCGCGGTCTTGTTGAAATTTTGCAGCGCGATTATAAAGTAAACATCGCGGGTCCCAGCACAATGGCGGCAATGCTCAACTCCCTGCAAATGGGCTTTCGCACGCTTGCTCTTGAAAAACGTTCAAGCGAGGTATGGCATGTTCTCGGCGAAGTAAAATCAGAATTCGAAAAATTCTATGATGTGCTCCTGAGCGCGCAGAAACGAATCACTCAGACAAACGATGAGCTTGACAAGCTTATCGGCGTACGCATGCGCGCAATGGAAAAACGCCTGCGCGACGTTGAAAAAGCAGAACCGGCGGATGACATATAATACTGATTTTATTCACGAAAAAGTAAATTTATTCATACAAAAAAGGACGTTCATAATGAATATGAATGAACGTCCTTCAGCTATGTAGCATTACTGACTACATAATTTATCATGCGCCGACAAGACCGAAGCTTATGGACAACGCATCATTCACATTATCCATAAGTTCATCATCTATCCTGCCTATTCTCTCTCGTAATCTTCTTTTATCAATTGTCCTTATTTGTTCCAATAAAATTACAGAATCCTTATTAAGTCCGTATTCTTTAGCCGTAAGCTCTATATGCGTCGGCATTTTTGCCTTGTTTATACGGCTTGTTATTGCCGCCGCAATGACCGTGGGACTGTATTTATTACCTATGTCGTTCTGAATTATAAGCACGGGACGTATGCCGCCCTGTTCGCTTCCGACAACCGGACTTAAATCGGCGTAATAAATATCTCCTCTTTTCACAATCACATTTATTCACACTCCGTCAGTTTTTCCTCACACAGCGAAAGACTTTCGTTATCCGCCTCAAGGCACATCTGTGCCAAATCAAGATTAATTTGCGCCATTTCCTTATAACCCTTTTCAAGCTGTTTTCTAAGCTCATTTCTATCCTTGTTTTTTACGTGTGACAAAGCAAACAGGCCCCCTTTTACCTTTTACAAAAAGCATTTATCAAATGCAATGTTTTTCAGACTTACATGAGGTAGTTTAAAACCTTCACCGCCTTTCCGTTCTTTGTATAAATCCTCGGGATTCGCTTGCCTATTACGCATGACACCTCATAGTTTATGGTTTCAAGCCACGCTGCAAGGTCGTCTATTGTGACGCCCTCGCGTCCGAAAATGATTACCTCGTCACCTTTATCAATATTATGGACATTTGTAACGTCAATCATACAT
>CAZWLT010000102.1:0-4923 GCA_964634915.1 uncultured Clostridium sp.
TTTCAAAGAAATCAGCTGTATTTATATCGCTTGGTCTGTTATATCGTTTCAGCAGAAACAGCGAATCGCTGTCAGTAATATAATTGATGCCTTCGTCACATGTAAAACTCATTTTATATCCCATATCTTTCAGAACATTAGTTGTTCCCTCGCTGTATTCTCCGAACGGATATACATATATTACGGGGGCAAATCCTGTTTTTGTCATAAAACGATTCTGCGCCTTTTCCGTATCAGTATGGAATATCTGCTCATATGTATCCTCGCTTTCGTAAATTTTTCGCTTGGAGCCTTTTCTGCCTTTTGTATTTGTGTGAAAATCATATGAGTGGTTTGCGATTTCGCTATGTGAATCAAGAAACATATCATAAATCTCATTCCAGCTCATATAACCGTATGTAAGATTTTTTATTTTGCTCTCCTCGTATTCGTCCGTATATGAGCCGACTACCGCGAATATGCCCTTCGCGCCGTATTTTTCAAGTATCGGTAAAACGTATCCGTAATGATTGTAAAAGCCGTCGTCAAATGTAAGAATAACAGGTTTTTCGGGAAGCGGAGCATTATGCCCGGTATAATCAATTAAATCCTTTGCCGATATAAAGGTATAGCCGTTTTTTTTGAGATATTTAATATCTTTTTCAAGCATTTCCGGCGTTATAACGTATTCGCCTGACAGAGATGTATCCTTGAGAACACTGTGATACATAATAACCGGCAGCCTGACTCCCTCATGCGCGGACGAAGAAGCCGCGGGCAGGGCAGAAAATCTGCCAAGCAGCATACCAAGTATGCCGCAGTAAAACAGCGAAACAAATATAACAACAGAAAACACTTTCAATTTTTTAATCATAAAAAAACACCCCTTATCAAATTGTATGATAAGGGATGTCTGTTCATTCCGCAATTATGCCTTGTTGACTGAACCGAACAGTTCCATCTTTTCTTTTACAATAACCTTGATTGCTTCTGTACCGGGCGCGAGGAGCTTTCTCGGGTCAAAGCCCTTACCCTTAAGATCCTTACCCTCCTCGATATACTTTCTTGTTGCCTCCTGGAAGTACAGCTGACATTCCGTGTTGACATTTATCTTTGCGACACCAAGTGAAATAGCCTTCTTAATCATTTCAGCGGGAATACCCGTACCGCCGTGAAGAACAAGAGGAAGATTGCCGATTAGTTCCTTTGTCTTTGCAAGCGCGTCAAAATCAAGACCCTTCCAGTTTTCAGGATACTTACCGTGAATATTACCGATACCCGCCGCAAGGAAGTCAACACCAAGGTCTGCAATCTTCTTACATTCCTCGGGGTCGGCAATTTCGCCCGCGCCGATTACACCGTCTTCTTCGCCGCCGATTGAGCCGACTTCAGCCTCGATTGAAAGACCTTTTTCATGACATACCTTTACAAGCTCCTGAGTCTTTTCGACATTTTCCTCGATAGGGAAATGAGAGCCGTCAAACATAACTGATGAAAAACCGGCGTCAATACACTTGTAGCATCCGTCATACGAACCGTGATCAAGATGAAGCGCGACAGGAACTGTGATGTTCATTTCTTCAATCATAGCCTTTACCATTGCCGCGACAGTCTTAAAGCCTGTCATGTATTTACCCGCGCCCTCGGATACGCCAAGTATTACAGGCGAATTGTTTTCCTGCGCGGTCGCGAGGATAGCCTTTGTCCACTCAAGATTGTTGATGTTAAACTGACCTACGGCATACTTGCCCTCTACAGCCTTATTTAACATTTCAGTTGCTGATACTAACATCTTAAAAATTCCTCCTTAAAATTAAGTAAAATAAATATATATAATTTTATTTATTTTCAGTTTCCGAGCACGATTGTGCGCGTGTTAAGTATTCTTGTGAGGTTATCCTCACGCGGTTCAATCACCTTTGTTTTTTTGCATTTTTTACAGGAAAGAATAATATTTCCGTTTACAATATTCATTTCTATATCCTCGCTGCCGCATAGACAGGAAACATCGTGGTTGTCCATAAGATTGTGAAGTCTTTCGATTATAGCGTACAACAAGTCAAACGATACATTGTCCGTATCGTCGTCCATATCGTCAATCACATCCGAATAAACATCTGAATTATCCTCAAGGATTTTTTCAACCTCATCCTTTTTACCCGCGAAGAATATATCAATACCGGCTACAGGACATTTGTAGGTTATAAGATTTTTATTCCAGAAGTGTTCTTTTGATATATAATATGAATGTTTTTCACCGCATAGCGGACATTCAACATCTAATTTGTATTTAGAATTTTTCTGTGTTATATGCACACAGGTTTCGTGGCATCCGTGAGTAGGGCAGATGAGCTGCACATTTTCAACGCCTGAAAAATTAAATATTGAAAGATATTTTGAAGATATATTGGAGCAGAACGGGCAGATATACGACACCATTCTTTTTAACTCAACTAACATGATTAATCTATGCCTTTCTGTCCGCGTATTATTCAAGTTATCCCTGCGGACTTTGCGGAATCACTTTTTTTATATACCGATTTTGTTTTCTCTTGCCCAGAAGAATAAATACTGCTGTGCAAAACCGCCGATTTCACCGAATTTCTTTGCGGCAAATTCCGATATAGTTTCGATAGTCTGCGCGTTGCCGTCAAAGAAACAGTATTCCATAATTCGCTTAATCCATACATCAACAGGAAATGAATCAACACGTTTCATGCCAAAAAGCAGAATACAGTCGCTAACCTTGCCGCCTACTCCGTTTATTGTCATGAGAGCCTTTTTTGCGTCAGGAGTTGATAGTGAATTTATGTATTCATCGGATAATTTGTTATCGGCAAATTTCCTTGCCGCGTCTATAATGTATTTGTCGCGATAGCCGGCGCGTATAACAGACAAATCCTCTCTTGACAGCGAGGCTGTTTTTTCGATTGAAGGAAAGGAGTAATATACATTTCCCATATATTCTGTTTTTTCGCCGTAGCTTTCGCAAAAACGCTCAATTATTCCTTTTATTCTCGGGATATTGTTGCTTGATGAAATTATAAACGAGATTACAGTCTCCCATAAATCCTGATTAAGTATGCGTATACCCTCGCCATAGCTGATTGCGTCGCGCATAACCTTATCACATGAAAGCGCGTTCTTGATTTTACCGTAATCCCTGCCAAGGTCAAAATAATCAAACCATATATTGCGGAAATCTTTTTCCGTTGTATCGTACAGAATAACCGTATCGCCGTACTGCGATATTTTAAGCGCTCTGCCTTTTGCGATGCCGAAATACGTGTTTTCGTCAATCTCATTAAAACGGAAACACTGACCGCAATCAAATATATGTTTTAAATTAAAATCCTTTAATCCTGTGACAATCAGATTATTGTCAGTATATTTAATATTCATGTGCATATTATACCACACTGTCACAAATTTATCAATCATAAAAAATAACTTTGTGTAAATTGTGGACGTATTTACATATTTGTGCTATAATATGTGTATAATAAGTAAACGGAGGCGTGTATTATGACAGATAAGGAATTGTTTAAAGAGTTATCGTATGAAAGAAAGAATGTCTATGAAAAGATATCAGACAAGGAAAAAAGCGAGATGACCGCGCTGTGTGATGAATATCGCGAATTTCTTGATGAGGGAAAGACAGAGCGCGAGTGTGTCGGTAAGGCGCTTTCTATGGCAAAGCTGCATGGTTTTTCCGATATGGACGGTATGGCGGAATTAAAGCCGGGTGATAAGGTTTATAAAATTAACAGAAACAAGAATATTTTTCTTGCGGTAATAGGCAGCGAGGATATAAAGAACGGTATAAATCTTGTTGGCGCGCATATTGATTCGCCAAGGCTTGACCTGAAGCAGAATCCGCTTTATGAGAGCAACAGCATGGCGCTTCTTAAAACTCATTATTACGGAGGCATAAAGAAATACCAGTGGACAACAATACCGCTTTCGATTCATGGTGTTGTATTCACAAAAGAAGGTAAAAAGATAATTCTTAACATAGGCGAAAAAGATACTGACCCTGTATTCTGTATAACCGACCTTCTCCCGCATCTTGCAAAGGACCAGATGGGCAAGAAAATGACGGAAGGTATTGAGGGTGAAAATCTTAACGTGCTTATCGGCGGTATGCCTGTTAAATCAGATGATGTTAAAGAAAAAGTCAAGTTCGCAATAATGAAGCTGCTAAATGGGAAATACGGAATGTATGAACAGGATTTTCTCAGCGCGGAAATAGAAATTGTGCCTGCATTCAAGGCAAGAAATGTCGGACTTGATGAAAGTTTTATCGGCGCGTACGGTCAGGACGACAGAGTTTGCGCGTTTACAACATTAAAGGGTATATTCTCTGTAAATAATCCGAAAAAGACCGCCGCGGCAATACTTGTTGATAAAGAGGAAATCGGTTCAACCGGCAATACAGGTATGCTGAGCGCGTTCTTTGAAATGACTGTTGCGGAAATGATTGAAAAACTTACCGGCAGCTGCCAAATTACAGCATATAACAAGGTTATCGCGAATTCGGCATGCCTTTCATCGGACGTTGGAGCGGCAGTAGATCCGAATTATGAGAGCGTATCGGAAAAACGCAACGCGGCATTTGCCGGATACGGTATGGTGCTGATGAAGTACACCGGCGCGAGGGGTAAGTCAGAATCATCTGACGCATCGGCGGAGTTTGTATATGAAATCGGTAAAATTCTTGACGATGATGGCGTAATCTGGCAGACAAGCGAGCTTGGTAAGGTTGATCAGGGCGGCGGCGGAACTATCGCTCAGTACGTCGCGAACCTTAATATGGACGTTATCGACTGCGGAGTGCCGGTGCTTTCAATGCACTCGCCGTTTGAGGTTACGGCAAAGAGTGATGTATATATGGCATACCGGTCATACGTTGCGTTTTACAATAACAGATAGCCTTATAAAACA
>CAZWLT010000103.1:0-4794 GCA_964634915.1 uncultured Clostridium sp.
TCCGCAAGCCGCATAAGGCATTTTTTTTCAATTCTGCTCACATAGCTGCGGCTTATACCTAATATCTCGGCAATTTCCTTTTGCGTTTTCTTTTTACGATTGCCAAGACCGTACCGCCAGCACAGAATATTTATTTCATTTGTGTTGAGCGTCTTTTTCATTGCCTTATACAGCTTTTGCGCTTCAAGTTTACCTGAGATTATGTCTGATATATCAGCGCTGTCCGTTGTCAGTACATCGGAAAAGGTCATGTTATTACCCTCGCGGTCAGTACCGATGCTTTCGTCTATTGATACTTCATTCTGCAGCTTTTTTGAACTCCGCATGAACATTAGAACTTCATTTTCGATACAACGTGAAATGTAGGTTGACAGCTTGCTGTTCTTTTTCGGATTAAATGTGTTTATGCCCTTTATAAGTCCTATAGTACCTATTGAAATCAAGTCCTCAAGACTCTTTTCGTCCGCATATTTTTTCGCGATGTGGGCAACAAGACGCAGATTATGCTCAATAAGTATATTCTTTGCGTCTTCGCTGCCGTCTGCGTATTCCGCAAGGTATTTTTCTTCTTCCTCGCTTGATAACGGCTTGGGAAAGGCTGCATTTCCGCTTACGTACCCCGCCAGTATAAGTACAGTTTGTATCCATTCAAAAAATACGCCGAGCATAGTAAAACCCCCTTTACACATCTTATGCGTTTAGGGTGTCGGCACTTGCTTGCACAGCTGTCCTTATTTGAGTTATACATAATTGGGAAAAAGGGTAAAATATACTCGTACAACATAAATTGTCTTTTTATTGTAACAGATATATAAAGGACTTGATATTGATTTGAAACGCGGAACCATATATAATATTTAATGTATAGGAAAGTAAAAGAGCGGAATTGGAGGATTAATAGATGATATGTAAAGTATGTGGAGCGGAAATTCCTGATAATTCATTGGAATGTGAATTCTGCGGATGTAAATTTGACGGCGGTGAAGAAATCATCGAGGAAACGGATGATGAAACAAAGGTTATCAATACGGATAAAATAAACAGTCTGTCATCGGAAAATGATGATGAAGATGACGGATTGGAAAAACCGGATGAAATTTATGACGAAAATGAAAAGAAACGTCAGGAACAGATAAAGAAGATGATGGAGGACAAAAAAAGACAGCTGTCCGATATCGAAAGACGCCGTAATGAAAAGAAACGCAGACAACAGAGAAATAAGATAATGCTTATAGCGGTGATTTGCGCGCTTGCGCTGGCTGCCGCGGGTATCGGCGCCTATTATATCGCGTCAAATGTGAATACGGAAGCGCCAAAGCCAACGGCGACTCCGTTTGACACCGCTTCGGCAGTTGTGACTCAGCCGCCGATGCCGACAGTGACTCCGTTGGCTGATACGCCGTCAGCGTCACCGTATACCGAAGCGGGTACTTCAGAATCAAATACAACGGCGCAGTCCGGAGCGTCAACGGCAAAATCATCATCAAATAATAACAGCAGCGGCTCGTCATCAGGCGGCTCGTCATCAGGAAGCAACAAAACGAACAGCGGTTCATCGTCAAATAATAACAGCAGCGGCTCGTCATCGGGCAGCTCGTCAAGCAGCGCTTCTTCATCAAACGGCTCGTCATCGGTAAGCGTTTCAAACAGCGGCATTTCGTCAAGCAATCTGTTATCGCAGCTTTCAACAGGCGGTGAGGTTATATATAACAGCGATACAGGCAAGTATATTATGACGTTTGTTTCAAACGGCACAAGATACTACGCTAATGTATCGCCGGGAAGCACAACCGCGCAGATACAGAATAAGCCGTATACAATCACGGCGGAACCGACGTCGCAAACATACAACGGAAATACTATTTATGAAATTACCGATATGACGAACTATGAAGGCGATTATCTGCTTGCGGATTCAGGAACAAAGCTGCTTTCTGAAAGCGATATCAAGGGAATGTCCAAATATGACCTTGCGCTTGCAAGAAACGAAATATACGCGCGTCACGGACGTAAGTTCCAAACAGCCGAATATAATTCATATTTCACGGGCAAGTCATGGTACAAGATAAATCCGAATTATAATTACAGCGACGATAACAGTAATCTTAACGATATTGAGGCAAAGAATGTGGAATTTTTGCTTAATGCCGAAAGAAGATAAGAAAAACCGGCTTCACAAACGAAGTCGGTTTTTTTATTTAATGCTGTCGATATCATAGGGTGTAATCTGATATACAAAGTAATTGAGCCAGTTTGAAAAAAGCAGGTTTGCATGCGACCGCCAGCGGACAATGGGACGTTTTGTGGGGTCGTCGTGGGGGAAGTAATGCTTTGGTATTATCGGATTTTTGCCCTTTTCAATATCGCGGAAGTATTCGTCGCGCAAGGTGTTCGCGTCATACTCCGAGTGACCTGTTACGAATATACGTCTGCCGCCCTTTGTGAATACAATATAAACTCCCGCCTCTTTTGATTCGGCAAGTATTTCAAGCTCTTTAACTTTTTTTATATCCTCTTTTCTCACCTCTGTGTTACGTGAATGAGGCGCGTAGAACTCATTGTCAAAGCCGCGTATAAGCTTTGCTGTTTTCCGGTTTATGTGGTGTTTGAATACGCCTGTGCATTTTTCTTTAAGCTGATGCTTCGGCACACCGTAATGGTAATATAGTCCTGCCTGTGCCGCCCAGCATATATGCAGTGTTGACGTCACGTGCGTTGTTGACCAGTCCATTATTTTAACAAGCTCGTCCCAGTAGTCCACTTCCTCAAAATCCATGTTTTCCACCGGAGCGCCGGTTATAATCATACCATCATACTTTGACGCGCTGATTTCGTCAAATGATTTGTAGAACGCGGAGAGATGCTCGCGCGGTGTATTCTTGGAGGTGTGTGAATCCATCTGCAAAAAGTCTATTTCCACCTGCAAAGGCGAGTTTGACAAAAGCCTTAAAAGCTGTGTTTCCGTTGTTATCTTTGTCGGCATCAGGTTTACAATTACAATTTTAAGCGGTCTTATATCCTGATGCATAGCCTTTTTTTCGCTCATGACAAATATATTCTCATTTCTGAGCTGTTTTGTCGCCGGTAATTTGTCAGGCACTTTGATAGGCATATATATCCGCTCCTTCCGTAAATATTATACTTCGTTAATTATACCACAATCAATACAATTTTACAACTTATTTTACGGCGGAATAAAAAAAGATAAATCAATCAATACTAAGCATAATATGGAGGCGTGGAAAATGATAAAAAACAGCGATACAGAAAGTAATGCCGCGGAGCAGGAAAGACGGAATATAGAGGATTTAGGCAGTGTTGAAACAAAAAACCCGAGAGGTAATATACATTGTCTTAATATAATAGGTCAGGTAGAGGGACATATGGTTTTGCCGCCGCAGAACAAAACAACGAAATATGAGCATGTGCTGCCGCAGCTTATTGCGGTTGAGGAAAATCCGGAGATAGACGGGCTTATGGTGCTTTTAAATACAGTCGGAGGCGATGTTGAGGCAGGACTTGCGATTGCGGAAATGATTGCCGGAATGAGCAAGCCGACAGTGTCGCTTGTTCTGGGCGGCGGACACAGTATAGGCGTGCCGCTTGCTGTTGCGGCGAACTATTCATTTATTGCGCCGACAGCAACTATGACAGTGCATCCGCTTCGAATGAGCGGCGTTGTGATAGGGGTAATGCAGACATTCCAGTATTTTCAGAATATGCAGGAGAGAATAATTGAATTTGTGGTGTCAAATTCAAATATATCACATGCGGAGTTCAAGAAACTGATGCTCACAACGGAGGAAATCGCAAATGATGTGGGAAGTATACTTTTCGCAAAGAAAGCCGTGGAATGCGGACTTATAAACGAGATGGGCGGACTTAAGGACGCGCTTGAAAAAATGTATGAGCTTATCGCGGAGCAGAGAAAGGAGAAGAAAAAATGATTTATTCGGTAGTGCCGACAGACGTTGTGTTTTTTGACAACACGCAAATTCGTCAAAGGCATATTAAAATGTACGATAATGTCACTCTTGAATTGGTTGACGGCATAGTGGACAGAATTATAAGCACAAACCCGCAGGATTATTTGAAATATCACAGTTTATTAGGGTCAAAAAATGTAAAATGAGAAAAAAATTTCCTTGCAAAAACTCAGTCTATAGTGTATAATATAACAGGTTGCCGTACCCGAGGCAATACGCTACAGAAGGAGGAATTTTTATATGCGCGATAATGTATATGATGTTTTGTTGGAACGCGGCTTGATTGCCCAGACAACACACGAGCGGGAAATACGGGAATTATTAGGAAAGGAAAAAGTTACGTTCTATATCGGTTTCGACCCGACAGCAGACAGCCTTCATGTAGGACACTTTTTGCAGATGGTGGTAATGCGCCACATGCAAAACTACGGACATCGTCCCATCGCGCTTGTAGGCGGCGGTACGGGACATATCGGCGACCCGTCAGGCAGAACCGATATGCGTTCAATGATGACGACTGAAACAATCAACCATAACTGTGAATGTTTCAAACAGCAGCTTTCAAAGGTTGTTGATTTTTCCGACGGCAAGGCGATAATGGTAAACAATGCCGATTGGCTTCTCGACCTTAATTATATTGATTTTTTGCGCGAGATAGGCTCGTGCTTTTCGGTAAACAAAATGCTTACGGCTGAGTGCTTTAAGCAAAGACTTGAAAAGGGTCTTTCATTCCTTGAATTTAACTATATGCTGATGCAGGGTTATGATTTTCTTATGCTTAACAGAAAATATAACTGTAAGATTGAGC
>CAZWLT010000104.1:0-4784 GCA_964634915.1 uncultured Clostridium sp.
CTTATATTAACGGAGCAATACCGTTAAGCGGCTTATCATTTTTTGCCAGTTCCCAATTTTGCATCAATTCATCTTGGTGAATAGCGCACCATGCCAATACTATTTTTAATTGTTTGGAAGGGAGCGAGCCTTTATTAACCTGAATGTGTATAATGTCAATTAATGCCTTATTCCCGTTATATTCGGCATGAAAATGAGGCGGGTTATGGTCATCATAATACATGGTAATACGAATACCGTAAAACAAAGATATTTCAGGCATACAAACCCTCCTCTATAATTTTATTATTATTGTATCACATATTTAAACAAAAAACAACCCTCCATAAAAACTTTACTGTCTTATGGAGGGTATCGTTGCGCGGCGGTTTTTATTATGCGATTATTTGTTTAAAGTGCCAAGGCTTGCGGCTTTAAGGTATGCGTTTATAAAGCCGTTTAAATCTCCGTCCATAACGGCGCCGATATTACCCATTTCGAAGCCTGTTCTAAGGTCTTTAACCATTGTGTATGGCTGGAATACGTACGAACGTATCTGACTGCCCCAGCCGTTCTCCATCTGAACACCCTGGAGATCAGAAATTTTTTCTTTCTGCTGCTGCTCGGCAAGCTCCACGAGCTTTGCTTTCAGCATTTTCATCGCGTAATCCCTGTTCTGGAACTGTGAACGCTGCGTCTGACACGAGGTTACAATACCTGTCGGGATATGCGTAAGACGTACGGCGGAGCTTGTCTTGTTGATGTGCTGACCGCCCGCGCCGCTTGCGCGGAACGCCTCCATTTTGATGTCCTCCGGACGTATATCAATTTCAACGCTGTCGTCAAGCTCAGGCATTACCTCGATTGACGCGAAGGAGGTCATACGCTTGCCGGCTGAGTTGAACGGCGAAATTCTTACAAGGCGGTGTACGCCCTTTTCAGCCTTAAGATAGCCGTATGCATTAAGACCGTCAATTTCTATTGTACAGCTCTTTATACCGGCTTCATCGCCCGGAAGCGAGTCAAGGACGGTATATGTATAACCGTTTTTCTGCGCCCACATCTGATACATACGTATAAGCATTTCACACCAGTCCTGAGCTTCTGTGCCGCCTGCGCCGGCATGGAATGTCATGATTGCGTTGTTTTTGTCATATGCTCCGCTCAAAAGTGTTTCGAGCGTCATAGAGTCAATTTGCGACTCGATTTCTTCCGTTGCCTTTACAATGTCCGGCAGCATGCTTTCGTCGTTTTCTTCATTTGCGAGTTCAATCAGAACAAGGGTATCCTCCCATTTTGTTTTGAGGTTTTCAAAGGCTTCAACCTTATCCTTCAGCTGCTTTGTTTTTTGCAGTACCTTCTGTGAATTCTCCATGTCATCCCAGAAGTCAGGCCGCATACTCTGCGCTTCAAGCTGTTCAATCTCTGTCATTGCTCCCGCAATGTCAAAGTGAATCCCTCAAATCGTTTATGTTTTCTTCAAAGCCCATGAGCTTTAGTCTGTATTCATCGTACTCTAACATATTTTTCACTTCTTTCATTTTGATTTTATTGATATGATTGATATGAATGATAATTTGCATTGCAAATCCGTAAACAAGGGAACGGCAGCGCCGTTCCCGCGAATAGCAATTATTTGTTCTTACCGCAGCAATGCTTATATTTCCTGCCGCTTCCGCATGGACAAGGGTCATTTCTGCCCGGTTCCTTTTTAGCGCGTTTTGTGCTTGAAAGTGAACCGTCGCCGCCCGTATCAAGCGGCTTTGCAACCTGCTCGCGTTCAATCTTCACTCTCGGCGCGGCTGAAAGCACGTATCTTACAGTATCCTTCTTTATGCTGTCAAGCATATTTTCATAAAGCTCGCTGCCTACGTTTCTGTATTCCATAACAGGGTCGTGCTGACCGTATGCTCTAAGACCGATTTCACGCTTAACATGCTCCATTTCATCAAGATGATCCATCCATAATGTGTCAACAACTCTTAGCATAAGAACTCTTTCAAGCTCGCGCATATTCTCGCCAAAGATTTCCTCCTGACCGCTGTAACGCTTGTTTGCGATATCCATAAGCATATCCTTGACGTCAGCTCTTGTGATTGTTTCCATATCTTCTTCAGGGATAACGAATTCGCCCTTTGCGTTAAGAGTATAGTCCGCGAATTCTGTGATTGCTCTGATGTTCCACTCCTCGGGGATTTCCGAAATACCGATGAAATCATCAAGAGCGCTGTCTATTGCAGATTCCATCATACTCCTTATAGTACCGCTGATATCCTCGCCGTCAAGAACTGTCTGACGCTGCGCGTATATAATCTTACGCTGTTCATTCATAACCTCGTCATACTGAAGTACATGCTTACGTGAATCAAAGTTGCGGCTTTCCAGACTCTTCTGCGCGTTTTCGATTGCGTTTGTAAGCATTTTTGCCTCGATTGGCTCGTCCTCCTCAAGACCAAGCGCGTTTACCATTGACTTTACGCGTTCGCTTCCGAAAATTCTCATAAGGTCATCGTCAAGCGAAAGGAAGAACTTTGACGCGCCGGGGTCGCCCTGACGTCCCGAACGTCCGCGAAGCTGGTTATCGATACGTCTTGATTCATGACGTTCCGTGCCTATTATAAACAGACCGCCAAGCTCGCGTACTTCTTCCTGTTCAGGTCTTATCCGCTCCTTGAACTTGTCGTTAAGCTCTGTGAATGTCTTTCTTGCCTTTATGATTTCTTCATCATCTGTATCACCGAAGCCTGTCGCTTCCGCGATAAGCTCATCAGTGAAGCCCTGTCTTGCCATTTCGTGCCTTGCCATATACTCGGCATTACCGCCAAGCATGATATCGGTACCGCGGCCCGCCATGTTTGTCGCGATTGTGACAGCGCCCTTTTTACCTGCCTGCGCGACAATTTCGGCTTCCTTCGCGTGGTACTTCGCATTAAGCACCTCATGCTTTATGCCTGCGCGTTTTAAAAGCGCCGAAAGTATTTCTGATTTATCCACGTTTACAGTACCGACAAGAACAGGCTGTCCTTTCGCGTTACATTCCTGTATCTGGCGGATAACCGCCATGAATTTACCTTTTTCTGTTTTGAATACAACATCGTGCATATCTTCACGGATAACAGGCTTATTTGTCGGAACCGCAACAACGTCAAGCTTGTAGATGTGCTGAAATTCCTCTTCTTCCGTAAGCGCTGTACCTGTCATACCCGACAGCTTTTTGTAAAGACGGAAGAAGTTCTGGAAGGTGATTGTCGCAAGAGTCTTTGACTCGTTTTCAATCTTAACGCCTTCTTTTGCCTCGATAGCCTGATGCAGACCGTCGCTGTAACGTCTGCCCGGCATGATACGGCCGGTGAATTCGTCAACAATCATAACTCCGCCGTCCTGTACCACATACTGCTGGTCGCGGTGCATAACGCCGTTTGCCTGCAATGCCTGATTGATATGGTGCTGAAGCTTCATATTGGCGGGGTCTGAAAGGTTTTCGATTCCGAAGCCCTGCTCTGCCTTTTTAACACCCCGTTCGGTAAGCATAGCCGTCCTTGCCTTTTCGTCAACGATATAATCCGCGTCAAGGTCCTCGTCAAGCTGCTTGTCATCATGCTCTGTGACAACTTGCTTTTTAAGACGTTTAACAAACATATCCGCGACTCTGTAAAGCTCATTTGCGTCTTCGCCCATACCTGAAATGATAAGCGGAGTTCTCGCTTCGTCGATAAGGATTGAGTCAACCTCGTCGACTATGGCATAATTGTGACCGCGCTGCACCATTTCCTCCTTGTGTACAACCATGTTGTCGCGCAGGTAGTCAAAACCAAGCTCGTTATTTGTGCCGTAGGTAATATCCGCGGCATATGCCTTGCGTCTTTCGGCATTGTCAAGGTCGTGTATAATAAGACCTACGCTCATTCCAAGATAACGGTAAACCTTGCCCATCCATTCGCTGTCTCGTTTTGCGAGGTAATCGTTTACTGTGACGATATGTACTCCGTCACCTGTCAGGGCATTGAGGTATGCTGGAAGGGTTGAAACAAGCGTTTTACCTTCGCCTGTTTTCATTTCCGCGATACGTCCCTGATGAAGAATGATACCGCCGACTACCTGCACATAGAAATGCTTCATGCCAAGAACTCTCCAGCTTGCCTCACGCATTACGGCAAATGCTTCAGGGAGAATATCATCAAGAGTTTCACCGTTTTTAAGTCTTTCCTTGAATTCGGGTGTTTTGGCTTTCAGCTCCGCGTCAGAAAGCTTTGCCATATCCTCCTCAAGAGCCGCCACCTTATCCGCGATAGGATAAACCTTTTTCAGTTCTCTGTCGGAGTATGATCCGAATATTTTGTCAAATAAAGCCATGTGTAAAATCTCCTCAATTTATTTTATCTTTAAAAAACACGCAATGGTGAATTTTACGTTATTAAAAATTATTATATCACAAATATTGTTTAATTACTACTGTTTTTTGTTAATTTTTTTTGAATTTCATGGAAAATGTCATTACAATTTAAAAATACGGAAATATTGATTGACAAAGTCATAAAAATATGTTAAAATATTCACAAGTTTAATATAAAAGGCGATGATGGGACAAAGTAGGATATATTCCGCCGATTAGAGAGTATGAATTGTTGAGCTGGGAGTTCGTACGGTAAGGGTATATTTGAAATTTCATTCCGGAGCCGCATGGGTGAAAATAAAATTATGAGTAGTTCATGACGGGTTGTGCCGTTATACACATTAGAGCGCCGATAGTATTATCGGAAGTCGGGTGGTACCGCGGAGGTTTATACGCTTCGTCCCAATATGGG
>CAZWLT010000105.1:0-4564 GCA_964634915.1 uncultured Clostridium sp.
ATCTGCCCTTATTAATTCCCATTTTAATTTCTCTTGTCCTTCCAGCCCTCTTTATTTACCTGTCTCGCTCTCGCGATTGACAAGCTGCCGTCGGGAATATCCTCCGTTATTGTCGAGCCGGCGGCTATATACACTCCGTCGCCAACATTTATCGGCGAAACAAAATTGGTGTTGCAGCCGACAAAGCAATCATCGCCTATTACAGTTCTGTATTTATTCTTACCGTCATAGTTGCATGTAACGGTACCGCAGCCGAAATTAACTCTCTTGCCAACATCGCTGTCGCCGATATATGTAAGATGCGATATCTTTGTACCGTCGTCAATATTTGAGTTTTTAAGCTCAACAAAGTCGCCTACTTTAACGTCTTTGCCGACATGGCAGTTCGGTCTGATATAAGCAAACGGACCGACGTGAACGCCATCGTCCACTTCAGAATTGAGAATAACCGAGCTTAAAATATCCGCATTATCATGAATAATCGCCTTATCGAGAATACTGCCCATGCCGATAACACAATCAGAACCGATTTTTGTGCCTGCCTTTATTGTTACATTCTGACAGATTTCCGTATCGTTTCCTATCTCAACGCCATCCTCTATATACACACTCTCCGGATTACGCATTGTGACACCGTTTCTCATGTGCGTTTCATTTATACGTTTTTGCATTATCTTCTCAGCCTCGTTAAGCTGCACTCTGTCATTTATACCGCGAATTTCATCATTGTCGGAAATCGCGCAGCCGCCGACCTTTTTGCCGGCATTAATCAGTATTTCAAGAGTATCTGTAAGGTAATACTCGCCCTGCGCGTTATTGGGAGCAATCTTATCGAGCGCGTATACAAGCGAATCACTGTCAAATACATACATACCCGAATTCACTTCGTTTATCTTCTTTTCCTCATCGTTTGCGTCCTTCTGCTCAACGATTTTTATTACGCCGCCGTCATCTCCGCGTACAATTCTTCCATAGCCCGCCGCATCGTCAAGCACAGCGGTTATAACAGTCGCCTGATTGCCGCTTGCCTTATGGTATTCAATCGCGTTTTTTATTGCCTCTGCCGTTACAAGCGGAGTATCGCCGTTCAGAATAACAACCTCGCCCTTTGCCGCCTTTATAACGTCAAGAGCCTGCATAACGGCATGACCTGTACCTTTCTGCTCCGACTGCAATACGAATTCACAAATGCCGCCAAGTGTTTCCTTTACCATTTCCGCCTTATGACCTACAACGGCGCATATTGTATCAGCGCCGGCAGCCTTTGACGCGTCAATAACCCATCTGCAAAGTTCCTTACCGCATACCTTATGAAGCACCTTTGGCATTTTTGACTTCATTCTCGTACCCATTCCCGCCGCAAGAATTACGCTTGTAAACATATCTTTTTCCTCCTAAAGTTTCATTTTTGATGTAACCTCAATATCGCTTTTTATTTGCCGTTTCAGCTCTTCCACGCTGTTAAATTTTATATCGCCGCGCAAGCGTTTTGCAAAGCTCACGCGTATATATTCACCGTAAATATCCTCGTCAAAATCGAGAATATGGCTTTCCACCGTAATTTTTTCCGCGTCGAATGTCAGATTTTTTCCGACATTTATAACACTCTTTAATCTTCTTCCGTTTACGTAGGTGATGCCGGCATATACGCCCTCTTTCGGCAATGCCATATTTATGTCATACTCAACATTTGCCGTTGGTATGCCCATTTTTATGCCGTTTTGTAAGCCGCGCGCAACATTTCCCTCTATACAGTAACGTCTGCCGAGAAATCGTTCAGCCTCCTCCATATCACCGCTTTTTATTACCTGTCTTATATATGTACTCGAAACAATTCTGTCATTAATCTTTATAACATCAGTTACAAACACCTTAAAGCCGTATTTTTCTCCAAGCTCTTTAAGCAGCGCGACATCTCCCGCGGCTTTATACCCAAAGCTGTAATCATAGCCTACGCATACCGCCTTTACTTTGAGAACATCCGCAAGATATTTCGCAAATTCCTCAGGTGTTTTCCGCATAAACTCCTTATCAAACGCGCGCATGAACACAAAATCCGGTTTCTCGCGTTCAAGAAGCTCAAGTTTTGCCTCATTAGGTGTTATAAGTTCAATCCTGCCCTGCGTGACACCCTTTGTGTTCACATCAAAAAGCAGTACGCCGCTTTTTAAATTATGTTCCTTTGCATATTCGATTCCGTTTCTTATAATCGTCATGTGGGCAACGTGAAGTCCGTCAAAGTTTCCAAGCGCCACAACTGTTCCGTCATAATCCACCTTGTCGCGGATTACCTCCATTACGTTCCCCCTCCTTTAACTAATTCCAGAATGATTTTTCGAGTTTTAATTTTCCGTCAACTATTTTTGATATACATAAAAACCGCTTGTTTTCGTCATACACTCTGTATGATTGTCCTTCTTTGCCGTTATACGTCATACGAACACCGTTTGTCACACTCTTTACCTGTTTCCGGTTGAGAATAATCTCAGGATATTCCATAAACATTCTGTCCACAGGTATAATAACATCCTCAAGACAGCCGTTATCCTTCATTTCGCGCAGTTCCTTTAATGTATGACTTTCGTCAATCGTGAACGGGCCGGTTTTCACACGTCTTAATGTATTCATATATGCGCCGGTATGCAGTCTTATTCCTATATCTTCGCACAGTGTTCTGATATATGTGCCCTTCGAACAGGAAACATCAATCGTCACGCGTTCACCGTTGATTTCAAGTATCTTTATCGAATTAATCGTTACTTTTCTGCTTTTGCGCTCTACCTCTATGCCCTTTCTCGCAAGCTCGTACAATTTTTTTCCGTTCCGCTTTATTGCGGAATACATAGGCGGTATCTGCTCAATTTCGCCGGCAAAGCCCGTTACCGCGTCTCTGATTTCATCCTCTCCGCAATTTACCTCGCACTCCGTCAGAACTTCGCCGTCCGCATCCTGCGTATCGGTAGTCATACCGAGAACAAGCTCCGCTATATATTCCTTATCGGAAAGTGTCAGCATATCCGCCGCCTTTGTCGCGTTTCCTATACACATAGGCAATACACCTGCCGCCATTGGGTCAAGCGTGCCTGTATGTCCCACTTTTTTTACGCCTGTCAGCTTACGCATGGCATATACCATGTCATGTGATGTTTTCCCAACAGGTTTGTCCAATATGATTATACCGTTCATTATATTTCCTCTAATGCTTTTCTGCACGCGTCCAATACCATCTTTTCCGCTTCTTCGGGATTTTTTGCCTGTACTGTGGCGCCTGCCGCCTTGATATGACCGCCGCCGCCAAACTGCATAGCCACCTTTGAAACGTCCGCTCTGCCGTTTGAACGCAGATTGACACGGTAGCCTTTATCTGTCTTTTTTATGCACACAGCTATTTCTGTATTTTCAATACGGCGCGGTATTTCAACAAGGTTCGGAATATCCTCCTTGCTTATGCCGTACTTTTCCCCTATTTTTTCATCGGTTATGACAAAGGAAATTTTACCGTTTTCAAGAGATTCTACTTTGCCCATAATTTCCGCCTTAAGCTTTGTTGCCGCCAACGTTTCACTGTCGAACAAAAGCCGTACAATCTCCGCGTGGTCAAAGTCATATTCAAGCAAATCCGCCGCGATACGCATTGTTTTCGGCGTTACATTGCTAAATTTGAAACAGCCTGTGTCTGAGCATATCGCCGTATACAAATCCTTTGCTATGTCATTGTCAATTTCAAGATTCATCGCTTTAAATAATTCAACAAGTATTTCGCTTGTGGCAGACGCTTTCCCGTCAACATAATTCGCGTCTGCAAAATATGTATTGGTAAGGTGATGGTCAATATTAATCGAATTGCCGATTTCGTCAAGCAATGCTTTTCTCTCGGCTATACGTTCAATATCGCCGCAGTCAAGACACGCGCAAAGGTCATGGTCATGCTCAATACCATTGTGATACACAACGTAATCCTTGCCTATGAATTCAAGTCTGCTCTCAATTTTACCGCTTACATAAACAGTTGCTTTTTTCCCCATTTTGCGAAGCATTTTTGCAAACGCAAAGCAAGACCCCAACGCGTCAGGGTCCTCATTTACATGAGGAAATACCGCAACCGACTTTGCCTTTATTATATTATCAATTACAGCCTGCATATCTACACCCCCCAAATTTATCATGCGCAGGGAATTACCGCGCGGTAACCCCCTACGCTATCAGTTATTATTAAGATTGTTAAGAAGCTGCTCTATATGCGCGCCGTGTTCTATTGAGTTATCAAGCTCAAATATAAACTCCGGTGTATATCTCAGATCAACTCTTTTTCCCATTTCACGTCTTATAAAGCCGGCAGCGCTCTTAAGTCCCTGCATTGCCTTTGCCTTCGTTTCATCATCGCCCATGACCGATATATACGCCTTCGCATAACGAAGGTCATTTGTAACGTTCACTTTCACAACGCTTGTCATAAGCGGTATACGTGAATCCTTTAGCTCACGGATTATATTCGCAAGCTCTCTCTTTACTTCTTCGTTAATTTTGTCAATTCTTGCCATTTCTCATTACCTTTCGTAAATTT
>CAZWLT010000106.1:0-4533 GCA_964634915.1 uncultured Clostridium sp.
CGTATGGAGGGCGAGCCGGAAACGGAGCTTGACTATACGTTTGAGGACGTAGCGCCTGACGCGTATTACGCGGACGCTGTCGCTTGGGGCAGCGCGAACGGCGTAATTATGGGTTATTCGGATGAGGAATACGCGCCGGACGATATTATAACGCGCGAGCAGATGGCGGCGATAATTTACCGCTACGCGAAGACTCGCAACAGCGCGTTAATCACCGGCAACGCGATAGACGGCGCGCTCGATTATTCAGACAGCGCGGATATTTCCGAATACGCGAAGGACGCTGTCGTGTGGGCTGCCGATAACGGCGTTATGGTAGGCAACACCGATAATACATTTACTCCGCAAAGCTCCGCAACAAGAGCCGAAGCGGCGGCGGTATTTGTTAGAATATATGAATTTAATAATTAAAGCGTAAATTTAATACGCGACCGAAAAAGAGAACGGAGCAGCTTGACGGCTGCTCCGTTTTCAAAATTTAAATATTACTGTCTTATGCGAGGGGAAGTAATCGGCTTTTTTGTTATCTCATTCTTTCAAGCAGATATTTTTCCTTCGTTGCCATGCCTCCGCGGATGTGCCGCTCCGCCTTATTCATTTCAAGCACCGCCTGAGCTTCTTTATAAAGCGCCGGATTTATTTTCATAAGTCTTTCATGTACATCCTTATGCACGGTAGATTTACTGATATTAAAAACCTTAGCTGTTTTTCGTACTGTCGCGTTGTGCTCGATTATGTACTGTGCCAGCTCGACCGCCCGCTTTTCGATATAATCCTTCATTCTCCCACCGACCTTTCTGTAAAACATATATATGAAATGTCGGGGTGATTTATGAAATTAAAATTTGAGTACGCGGCGGCTTTTGGAGTTTGCATATGCTTAACTGATATTGCATTGCGGTAAAAAAGTTTACTCTTATAATCTGTTGCGCGAGCTTGATTTATGTGATATACTAATCGGAAACGCGCATAAAATGTATAAATAGACAGATAATAATTATCGGGGGATTGTGTATGACAGATTTGCTTATAAAAAGGTTTGTGAAGAATTATGATGATACTGAAAATAATGCCGTACGCGCGGCATACGGAAAACTTGCCGGTATCATAGGAATTATTTGTAACGTGATTTTGTTTTTAGGGAAATTAATTGCCGGATTGCTTTCCGGTTCGGTTGCCGTTACCGCTGACGCGGTAAACAATCTTTCCGACGCTTCATCAAGTATTATAAGTCTTTTGGGATTTAAGCTTGCAAGCCGTCCGGCTGATGAAGAACATCCGTATGGTCATGGAAGATATGAATATCTTTCGGGATTTATGGTGTCTGTACTTATTATGGTAATAGGGGTTGAGCTTTTACGCGGCAGCGTGGAAAAAGTAATCAATCCTGAAACGGTGGAGTTCAGTTATCTGATAGCGGGAATACTTCTGTTTTCTGTTTTATTGAAGCTATGGATGATGTTTTTTAATAAAAAGATTGGAAAAACAATTAATTCTGATACACTGACTGCAACTGCGGCGGACAGCCGTAATGACGTTATAACAACAATTGCCGTTCTTGCCGCAATGCTGATATCGCATTTCTTTGATGTTGAGCTTGACGGATATATGGGTATTGCGGTCGCGTTGTTTATTCTTTACAGCGGATTTGGGTTGGTTAAGGATACAATGGACCCGATGCTTGGGAAAGCGCCTAATGAAGAACAGGTGAATAAAATAAAGAATAAAATACTTGGGTATGATGGCGTGCTTGGAACGCATGACCTTATGATACATGATTACGGTCCGGGCAGACAGTTCGCGAGCGTGCATGTTGAAATGGCTGCGGAGGCTGATGTTCTGGAGAGCCATGATGTTATCGATAACATCGAACGTGATTTCCTTAAAAATGACAATATGCACATGGTGGTGCATTACGATCCGATTTCAACAAAGGATTCGATTGTTAATGAGCTGCGCGCATGGATAAACGAACAGATCGCGCATCTTGACGAACGTCTTGCAATACATGATTTGCGTATTGTAAAAGGTCCTACTCACACGAATGTTATTTTTGACTGTCTTGTTCCGCATGATATGGAAATAGGCGAAAAGGAAATAAAGCGTTTCCTGCGTAATGTTATATCGGAAAAATATCCGAATTATTATGCGGTTGTGACGATAGACCATAGCTATGCGGCTATGCCGCACTAAAAATGTGATTATAATATAAACCGCTCTGATTTAACGCGATTCAGAGCGGTTTTATTTTTTATTCGAAATATTTTCTGTCAAGACTTCTGTATTGAATTGCTTCGGCAATATGCGCGCTTGTGATATTTTCACTGCCTTCAAGGTCGGCGATTGTGCGCGCCACCTTGAGTATTCGGCTGTGTGCTCTCGCGCTCAGACCGAGATTATCAAAAGCGGCATGTAAAATCGCGTTGGCATCGTCATCAAGCGAGCAGAATTTTTGCAGCATACCCGCGTCAAGCTGCGAATTTGAATAAATGTTCAAATCCTTGTAACGTTCAAGCTGTATTTTGCGTGTACGGTTAACACGCTCCTTTATAACGGCGCTTGTTTCACCGGTAGTTGTCGAGCTTAAATCGTTATAGTCAACGTTTGAAACCTCAACCTGTATGTCGATTCTGTCAAGCAACGGCCCTGATATTCTGCTGCGGTACTGATTAATCTGCCTTGGCGTGCAGGTGCATTGTCTACGGCTGTCGCCGAAAAAACCGCATTTACACGGATTCATACTTGCCATCAGCATAATGTTGCAGGGATATGTAAGTGTAGCGTTGACTCGTGATATTGTCACCTGACTGTCCTCAAGCGGCTGACGCAGAATTTCAAGCGCGTCACGGCGGAATTCCGGAAGCTCGTCAAGAAACAGTATTCCGTTATGCGCAAGCGATAATTCGCCCGGTTTTGGCATTGTTCCTCCGCCGGATAATCCGATTGGAGAGGTGGTGTGGTGAGGACTTCTGAAAGGACGTTCTAATATAAGGGGTTCATCTTTGCTTAAAAGTCCTGCGATTGAATGTATTTTTGTGACCTCAAGAGCCTCGTCAAAAGTCAAATCGGGAAGAATTGTCGGCATACGCTGCGCAAGCATTGTTTTACCTGTACCGGGGCTGCCGATAAGCAATACATTATGATTGCCCGCGGCGGCAATTTCAAGCGCGCGTTTTACATTTTCCTGACCCTTTACATCGCAGAAGTCAAGCGTTCTGACCGCGTTGCTTTTGAAATAGTCGGTAAGATCCACAGTGTGTTTTTCGATTTGCTTTATACCGCAGAAGTGGTCGCATAACTGCTTTAATGATGATATCGGATATACATTAACGTCCTCGATAACTGCTGCCTCATCCGCGTTGTAAGCCGGTACAAATACGTCTTTAAAGCCTTGTTTGTAGGCTGATATTACCATAGGCAGGATACCATTTATAGGATTTACCGAGCCATCAAGCGAAAGCTCGCCGAAAAATACGCATTTATCAGTATCTGAGGCATATATTTGTTCTGTGGCGGTAAGTATTGAAATTGCCATTGGCAAATCATATCCGGCGCCCTCCTTGCGTTGCGCGGCGGGCGCAAGATTAATAACAATATGTTTTGCCGGAAATTTAAATCCTGTATTTTTGATTGCCGAACGCACTCTCTCTTTCGCCTCTTTCACGGCAGCGTCAGGCAGACCGACAACATCAAATCCCGGCAGTCCGTTTGAAATATCTGTTTCTACGCATACGGAAAATCCGTCTATACCTGTAAGTCCGCATGAGAAAATTCTTGAAAGCATATTATATCTCCTTTTTTCTGTTTCTTTTTTTTTGGAAAACAATCAGCTTCATTGCCGCAAATGTCAGCGGTGTGCCGATGATTGCGGCGCATATATACGCGATGGTATGATTCCAGTTAAGAGCGGTGAATATAAATACCATCAAATACTGGAAGAAAAAATTCGGTATATAGCTTATGGGAAATTTAATGAATTTATGCCATGTCGGTTTTTCATGGAATGTGATTTTGCAATTCAGTAAAAATGAAGTAATAATACTTGTGATATATCCTAATATAAATGTAAGACGAACCTTTTCTATAAAAATATTTAAATCGGTAAACTGAATTATAAATTTTACGCGAAGCATATCAAGAAGCGACGCTGTTATTATTAATATACCTGTATTGATAATGCCCATTACCATGTAAATGATAAACTGAGGTGTAAGGAACATACAAATGACGCGCGCCATACGAATCGGAATTCTGCGCGCAACATACATGCGGAATTTTGTAAGCCGTGCTGTCATGTTTATCATCTCCTTGTATTGGTATTATATATATTATATAACAAATGTCTTATAAAAACAATAGTGTATTTTAGCGAAAAAAGCAATACAATTATATAAAATATTTAAGGAAAATACTTGACATTTAATATAAGCTGTGCTATAATAGTTTAGCGCTCTTGATAAGGGCATAATTTAATATATCGCGGGGTAGAGCAGTTGGTAGCTCGTCGGGCTCATAACCCGAAGGTCGTTGGTT
>CAZWLT010000107.1:0-4505 GCA_964634915.1 uncultured Clostridium sp.
TGCATGTGTTAGGCACGCCGCCAGCGTTCGTCCTGAGCCAGGATCAAACTCTCGTCATATACTGAATTGACTTATTACCTAAAACGGCTTGAAAGTCAATTCTAAAAACTTTTTAATATATAGAAGTTAAAGTTCTGAAGTTTGTTAGCTCATATTACTAACTGACATTTTTCTTCGTAAATTATATCCGAATTACTGTCATAAAAAACTCATAATGAATTTTCGTTCAGTGTCTCACTTTTCAATACACGTTAACCTATAATTTAGGCTCCCGTGTTTCGCAAAGCGAAACACTATGACCTGCACTATTTCTCTTTCAATGTACATGCTGTCATCCGCGACAGCTTTAATATATTACCACACCATTTTCCTTTTGTCAACACTTTTTTTAACTTTTTTTGAAAAATTTTTTTGAAAATTTTTTGGGGTAAATTTTTTTGAAAAAAAGTTAAAAATCTTAACCTTATTTTAACCTGCGGCGTTTACGATACAGTTAATCCGAGCGGGAGGATCGGTGTTTCGCAAATAAAATATAAGAAGGTGATAACACAATATGAAAATACTTATAATCGATGATACGGTTGAATTTAACAACACAATATCCGAAATTCTCGCAAATCACAATTATGAGGTTGAGAGCGCCTACGACGGGAAAAGCGGCTTGAGAATGGCTCTTGAAAATGAGTATGACATAATTCTTCTTGATATTATGATGCCTCAAATGAACGGGTACAAGGTATTGAAAAAGCTGAGAAGCGCGGGAAGGAGCACTCCCGTTATACTCATAACCGCGAGAGATGATATAGACGACAAAATAGACGGGCTGGAGCTCGGCGCGGACGATTATCTATCGAAGCCGTTCAACATAAATGAGTTGATTGTAAGAATTAAAGCCGTTACGCGCAGAAGTAAAAAGGAAGCCGCGGATGAGAGTGTCATATACTACGCCGACATCGCGCTGAATACGGACGCCGGCGAAATTATAAAAGAAAAATCAAAGATTTTTATAAACGAAAACGAATGTGAAATTATAAAATATCTTATAAATCACAGCGAGGTTATTGTTCCGGAAAAGAAGCTTATAACAAAAACCGGCCTACAGCCGGATGATACAAAGAAACTGAATTTATGCGTAAATCATCTGCGGAATTTACTCGGTATGCTTAAATCAAAAATAAAGATTATTTATATCAGAGACTGCGGATATAAATTATGCTGACAGTGAAAGGCGGTGATAATATGAAATTCAGACACGAATACAAGCATCAAATCAATCTCGCGGACATTTATGTTCTCAAAACAAGGCTCTCGGCGGTGGCAAAGCACGATCCGAACGCCGGCGAGGACGGCACATATTTTATTAAAAGCCTGTATTTTGATAATTTCGCGGACAAGGCTCTCCGCGAAAAAACAGACGGCGTAAACAAGAGAGAAAAGTTCCGTATCAGGTATTACGGGACGGACACCTCTTTCATACGGCTTGAAAAGAAAAGCAAAATAAACGGGCTATGCAGCAAGGAGAGCGCGAGGATTACGGCGGAGGAATGTCAAAAAATCATTGACGGGGATATAGATTTTCTTATGGAAAGCGAAAACGAGCTTCTAAAAGAACTGTACACCAAAATGAAATATCAAATTCTGCGTCCGAAATGCATAGTGGCATACAGGCGCGAATGCTTTGTATATCCTCCCGGCAACGTGCGCGTTACGATAGATATGGATATTTGCGGTAGTAATAATGTAAGGGAATTTTTAAATCCCGACTTGCGGTTTTTACAGATTTACCGCAATTCCGTATTGGAGGTAAAATGGGATGAGTATCTGCCGCAGATAATACGCGACTGCGTGCAGGTGAAATCAAGAAGGTCAGCCGCTTTTTCAAAATACGCGGCGGTAAGAATATAATGTTTAATAATGAAAGGAAGTAAAAATTATGAGTTTCAGCGATATTTTTAAATCAAGCTTTTTAGCGAATGTTAATTCGTTTTCCACGGTGGATGTGCTTTTGGCACTCGGACTGTCCTTTGTTTTGGGACTGTTTATATTTATCATTTATAAAAAAACCTATCAGGGCGTTATGTATTCCGACTCGTTCGGTGTTTCGCTTATCGCGATGTCGATGATAACAAGCCTTGTAATTATCGCGGTTACATCCAACGTGGTGTTATCGCTCGGTATGGTCGGCGCTCTTTCGATTGTTCGTTTCAGAACCGCGATTAAAGAGCCTATGGATATAGCGTTTTTGTTCTGGGCGATAGCGGTAGGCATCGTACTCGGCGCGGGACTTATATCTCTCGCGGTCATCGGTTCGGTTATAATCGGTATTATCATTGTCATTTTCTCTATGCGGAAAATCGGAGATACTCCGTATATTCTTGTGGTAAACTGCGAAAGCGATGAGGCGGAAAAAGCGGTGGCGGCGCTTATTAAAGAAGAAGCAAAGAAAAGCGTGTTGAAAGCCAAAACCGTAAACAGCCTCGGCGTCGAGCTTACATATGAAATCCGTATCGGGAAGGATGATACAAGCTTTATAAACAGCATTTCCTCCGGCGAGGGCGTAACCAATGCCGTTCTCGTCACCTATAACGGCGAGTATATGTCATAAGGAATACCGATGATAAGTTCAAAGAAAATCAGTCTCATTGCAATACTTTTGGTTGCATTGGTTTTAATCGGTACAGTATATGCAATGTTGCTGCCAAGCGAAAGCCTTACCGGCAACGTTACGGGCGTCACTGTTTACGGCGATAATCACCAAATCAGCATAGCCGATGATGATTATTACACAAATTACGCGGACGGCACGATTGTCAAGGTTTCGTTAAACGGCGAAACAGCCGAGGCGAAAAGCAATAATGTTGAAATAGCGGACGGTGATGTGAAAATCTTAGCCGGCGGCGTTTATATCCTGTCGGGTTCGTTATCGGACGGAAGCGTTATTGTGGATTCCGGCGACGGCGCGGAGGTGCGGATTGTTTTAAACGGCGTGAACATAACCTCCTCCGATTTTTCGGCGATTTATGTAAAGCAAGCGGAAAAAACCGTAATATCGCTCGCGCCGAACACGGAGAACGTTTTAACGGACGCGTCATCCTATAATGAGGAAAAAACAGAGGACGGGAAACCCTCAGCCTGCTTGTATTCCAAGGACGACCTAACGATAAACGGCACGGGAAAGCTTACGATTAACGGAAATTACGCCGACGGAATAAAGGCGAACGACGTTCTCAAAATAACCGAAGCTGATATCGAGGTAAACGCGGTTGACGAGGGAATTAACGCGAATGATTACATTGCCGCGATTGACGCGAATATCGATATTACTTCCGGCGGCGACGCCGTAAGGTGCGAACACGAGGACAGCGGAAAGGGATTCATTGTATGCGAAAGCGCGGCGCTTACGGTTACAAGCGGCGGCGACGGCATATACGCTTCATCCGCGCTGTATTTAAACGACACAACCGCGCAGATAACGTCCGGCGGCGGAAGTGAAAACGCCTCAAAAAGCGGAAGCGGCTTTGACGGCGGCGGCCAAGGCGGTATGGGCGGCGGCTTCGGCGGTATGCGCAGCGGTATGGACGGAGGCTTTGATGGCGGTCAGGGCTCCGAAACAGACGATACCGCGAGCACAAAGGCGATAAAAGCCGGTACAAACATAGTTATAAACGGCGGCAGCTTCAATCTCAACAGCAGCGACGATTCCCTTCATTCGGACGGCGATTTGAGCATCGAAGGCGGTACGTTCACTATCTCCGCCGGTGATGACGCCGTTCACGCCGAGGCAAACCTTACCGTCAACCCCGAAAGTATGAATATAACGAAATGCTACGAGGGATTGGAAGGTGCGTATATAACGATTAACGGCGGCGATATTGACATTGTTTCCGATGACGACGGTATCAACGCCTCAGGCAGCGGAAACAGCGGTATGGGTATGATGAGAGGCGGTATGGACGGTGAGGAAAAGACCTCCGAGGATGATATTTGGGTAACCGTAAACGGCGGTCACATCCGCATCGAAACGTCGGGTGACGGGCTTGATTCCAACGCCTCCGCCGCTATAAACGGCGGTTATCTGGAAATATACGGTCCCGAAAACAGCGGAAACGGATCCATTGACGTTGGCGACGGCGGGTACGTCCTCATTATGAACGGCGGAACTCTGCTCGCGGCGGGAAGCTCGGGAATGGCGGAGCAGCCTTCGGAAAGTTCGCCGCAGCAGTCGCTTGTGTTCTATCTCGATGAAACGTATCAAGCCGGAAGCGCGATACAGGTGACGGATTCGAGCGGTAATGAAATCATATCGGGAACGTCCTCAAAGAGCTTCGACTGGATATGCGTGAGCGCGGAGACGCTTGTTGAAAATGAAACATATACGCTTTTAATCGACGGCAATGCCGTATCGGAAATCACCGCCAATGGCAGCCTTGCCGCGGCAGGCAGCGCAAGCGGCGGTATGAACGGCGGTATGGGAAATATGGATGGTATGGGAAGGAGAAAATGAT
>CAZWLT010000108.1:0-4448 GCA_964634915.1 uncultured Clostridium sp.
CGCTTGACAAGTGGAACGTGTCGCTTGACGCTGATTTTGACAACGCGTGTCTGTCAGCAGGACTGTACTGCAAAATCAGAACGAGAATAGCGTTTGCGCTAAAACTTGGAATAATGGCGGCAATATTGCTGCTGAGAATATATTTAATAAACAGGAGGATTAAGAAAAATGGCTGTGAATAAAGTAAGCGAGATGTTTTCAGTTACATCAGAAAAATTCAGAGGATTAATAGACGCGAATTCTGTAGTGGGAGAACCTATTGCCGCCGGTGACGGAACTCTTATAGTTCCTGTTTCAAAAGTTTCATTCGGATTTGGCGGCGGCGGTACGGAATTTGACAGCGATAAAAGTACAGATACGCGTTTCGGCGGCGGAATGGGCGGCGGCGCGTCTGTAAAAGCCGAGGCGTTTCTTGTGATAAATAATAACAATGTCCGTCTTGTACCTATGGGAGGCAGCAACGCGCCGCTCGATAAGCTGGTTGACCTTGTTCCGGATATTCTCGATAAAGTGAATAACGTTATATCTGATATGAGTAAAAAAAAGGCGAAAAAGAATACAGCTGAAATTATTGATGAAGAAAATGCGGAAACGGGAGCAACATATGATAACGACTAAGGACAAAATACTTTCCGCTGTAGAGAAGCCTACGCGCTATACGGGCGGCGAGCTTAATTCCGTATTGAAAAATCCGGCTGATGTGGATGTGCGTTTTGGTTTTTGTTTCGCAGATACGTATGAAATTGCGATGTCGCATCTTGGATTGAAAATTTTGTATCATACGCTTAATAACAGGGAAGACACATATTGTGAGCGCGTATTTGCGCCGTGGACAGATATGGAAGCGGAGATGAAAAAACACGGTATGCGGCTGTTTGCGCTGGAAACCGGCGACGAAGTGACGCACTTTGATATGCTTGGTTTTACACTGCAATATGAATTGTGCTATTCAAATGTGGTGAATATGCTATGCCTTGCGGATATTCCTGTTCGCGCAAAGGACAGGGATGAGAGCTATCCCATAATCTGCGGCGGCGGACCGTGCGCGTATAACGCGGAACCGGTGGCTGATATATTCGACTTCTTTATGATGGGAGAGGGAGAAGAATTAATTCATGAAGTAGTTGAAGAATATAAGAAGTGGAAAAAGAGCGGTAAGAAGAACAAAAGGGATTATCTGGAAACTATTGCGGAGATAGAGGGTATTTACGTGCCTTCATTCTACGATGTTGAGTATAACGAGGATAATACTGTAAAGAGTGTGACGCCGAACAATCCGCATGCAAAACCGAGAATAAGAAAACGCATTATGAAGGATTTTGACTTGGCGTATGCGCCGGAAACAATTATTGTTCCGTTTGGCGAGGTTGTGCATGACAGAGTAATGCTTGAGGTTATGCGCGGATGTCTTAGAGGCTGCCGTTTCTGTCAGGCGGGATACATATACAGACCGCTCCGCGAACGAAAACCCGACACACTTCTCAGAATGGCGGATAATCTGCTTTCTTGCAGCGGCTATGATGAAATATCGCTTTCATCATTGTCGACGAGTGATTTCAGCGGACTTCCTATACTTACGGACGGACTTCTGAAAATGACGGAGAAAAAGAAAATAGGTCTTTCGCTCCCGTCGCTGAGAATAGATAATTTTTCACTTGACCTAATGGAAAAAGTACAAAAGGTAAGAAAAACAGGTATTACCTTCGCGCCGGAGGCGGGAACGCAAAGATTGCGCGATGTTATAAATAAGAATATTACAGAAGAAAATATTATGCAATCAACCGATTTGCTTTTCCGCGGCGGCTGGACAAATGTAAAGCTGTACTTTATGATAGGACTTCCGACGGAAACAATGGACGATGTGCGAGGCATAGCGGATTTGGCGCAGAGGGTGCTTGATGTGTATTTTGCCGTTCCGAAGGAAGAAAGAGCAAAGAATATCAATATCACAGTAAGCACGTCAAGTTTTGTTCCAAAGCCGTTTACGGCATTTCAGTGGGCAAAGCAGGATACGCGTGATATGATTATTGAAAAGCAGAATGAGCTGAAATCATCTATAAAATCAAAACGTATACGTTATAATTGGCATGATAATAAGACAAGCTACCTTGAGGGCGTGTTTGCGCGCGGCGACAGACGTCTTTGCGAAGTCATTATAAAGGCGGTTGAAAACGGCTGTAAGTTTGACGGCTGGGGAGAGCATTTTAATTTTGATATGTGGATGCGAACTTTCGACGAGCTTGGCATTGACCCTGATTTCTATACATCACGTGAAAGAACGTATGAGGAGGTTCTTCCGTGGGAGCATATCGATATCGGTGTGACGAAAAAATTCCTTATGCGTGAAAATGAAAAGGCAAAACAGGCGGTAACAACTCCGAACTGCCGTCAGCAGTGCTCAGGCTGCGGCGTTAAGTCTTTTGGCACGGGGGTATGTTATGAGTAATTATATATTGAAATATTCGCGTGATGACCGCGTAAAGTACATTTCACATCTTGACTTTGTACGTCTGTTTCACCGTACAATACGCAGAACAGGTATGAATTTCATGTTTTCCCAAGGGTTTAATCCGCATCCGATTATGACGGTTGCGCAGCCGCTTTCCGTTGGGGTGACATCGGATTGCGAATATATGAAGGTTGGCTTTGACGGTGAATACAGTGAGAAGGAAATTCTTGAAACCATAAACGGCTCGTTTCCGCCGGGATATAAAGCGCTGGCGGCAAAAAAGGTCGAGGGCAAGGAGATTGACCTTACCAAGCTCGACAGAGCCGTATATACAGTTGAAGTTGAGTATGAGGGTAACGCGGACGTTGAAGCGCTGCTTAAAAATAAAGAATTGAAAGTAATGAAAAAGTCAAAGAGCGGCATAAAGGAATCAGATATAAGACCTTATATATATTCTATTGAAAAGGATAGCGATGAAAATGGCATACTGACATTGAAAATGTGTATCGCGATAGGAAATGCTTATAATCTCAAGCCGCAGAGCGTCATTGACGCGATGGAAATATATCTTGATAATTTCAAGGCGGGATTTATGAATATACACCGCAATTCAATGATGAGGGGCGATAAAGAACTTTTCTGATTTTTTTGTGAAAATTATTGATAAATCAGTTGAAATAACTGCTAAAATATGTTATAATTACCTTAGTTATTATAATTATAGGAGTGATTAACATGGTATATGGCATTGAACACGTTGCCGTTGTTTCACCGGACACAGCCGCTCTCAAAGACTGGTACATGGAAATGTACGGCGGCAGAGTTGTTTATGACAATGGCAAGGGTACATATTTTTTGCAGTTTCCGGACGGAAGCATGATTGAGTTTGTTATGGCTCAGGCGGAAAAACCGGATGACGCGGAGAAGTCAGCAGGTATCAGACATCTCGCATTCTCCGTTTCGCCAAAGGCTTTTGACGAGATAGTCGCGAAGCTCAAAGCGGATGACAGAGTGGAAGAAGTCCATGACGTCAGCGAAAACGCGAAGGGTCTTAAAACATATTGGTATAAAGATATTGAGGGTAACTTCTCGCATCTTATATATCGTCCCGACCCGTTAATTTAAGTTAATATTTTATTAAAAATATATATAAACACAAAATAAGGAGGAAAAATTTAAGATGAGTGATTTTCTAAACTTCAGCCTTGAGGGCAAGGTTGCGCTTGTAACAGGCGCTTCGTACGGTATCGGCTACGCTATCGCGTCAGCATACGCAAAGTCAGGCGCAAAGATTGTATTCTGCGACATTAAGCAGGAATTTGTTGATAAGGGTCTTGCTTCATACAAGGCCGACGGTATCGACGTAAAGGGTTATGTTTGTGACGTAACAAACGAGGAAATGGTACAGGACATGGTAAAGAAGATTGAAGCCGAGGTAGGCGTTATTGATATTCTTGTTAACAATGCCGGTATCATCAAGAGAATACCGATGTGCGACATGACAGCCGAAGAATTCAGACAGGTTGTAGACGTTGACCTTAACGCTCCGTTCATCGTGTCAAAGGCGGTTATCCCTTCAATGATTAAGAAGGGTCACGGCAAGATTATAAACATCTGCTCAATGATGTCAGAGCTTGGACGTGAAACGGTATCAGCTTATGCTGCCGCTAAGGGCGGTCTGAAGATGCTTACAAGAAACATCTGCTCAGAGTACGGCGCTTATAATATCCAGTGTAACGGTATTGGTCCCGGATACATTGCGACACCGCAGACAGCTCCGCTGCGCGAAAAGCAGGCAGACGGTTCAAGACATCCGTTTGACCAGTTCATCTGCGGAAGAACACCTGCCGGCAGATGGTTGCAGGCTGAGGAACTTACAGGTCCGGCTGTATTCCTTGCGTCAGACGCTTCAAACGCTGTAAACGGTCACGTTCTTTATGTTGACGGCGGTATCCTTGCTTATATCGGCAAACAGCCGTCATGACAGCTTAAAAGAGTA
>CAZWLT010000109.1:0-4401 GCA_964634915.1 uncultured Clostridium sp.
GGTCCCCCTTCCTCCGAATTGCCTCCGGCACTTCGCAGGACGGCTTTCCGCTAAACAACAATAATTTCGTTTTTTTATTGTTACATTATAGCATATCCATACAGCCATATTGTTGTAATATAGACAGATAACATACCCGATATCAGATAAAACAGATACTTAACAAGCTTATTATCTATACTTGCCATTGCCACATACATAACAAAGCATGAAATCACATATCTTGAACCGCTGAGCATCCATCCGTGAAGATATGTCATCAGAATAAACACTCCCATAAACGCAAGATATGATGTTCTTACCTTTTTGTAAAGCCCCGCAAATATAAGAGCAATTGACGCAAAGAACAATACAATCTGCGGCCAGTAAATTATAAGCGACAGAGAAAAATGGTCTATGCCTACACTATAGCTTGTTTCAAGTCCGTCGGATATCCATTTGGCGCTATTGTACCACGGCGCCGCCGCCTGATATTCAACAAAAGCGAAAAACTTTCCAAGCACAATCTTGTTTATGCACAGATACACGATAAAGCCCATAGGTATAAGCAGCGCCGAAATACCCTTTTTATGAAACTTTTTATCGCGTACACAGCACAATATCAGCTCATACACGACCGGCACTATAAGCAGCATTCCCTGTGATTTTGAAAGCGCTCCGAAAAATCCCAACACAGCCGCCGCAATCCAGTTCTCTTTTCTTGCGTAATATACCGTCATTATGCTTAGCATAAGGAACAGACTTTCCGTATACACGCTTAAAAAAAACATTCCGTACGGCGCTATAAAAAGCAGAATAAGCGCGTCAAGCGTCTTTCCCCTGTCATAGTCAAGGCTCATGAGCCTGTACATATACACAGCCGCCAAGCCAAAGGATACCGCGGATATAAATAATCCCGAAGCCAGATAGCTTCTGAAAACAACATGAAATACCTTCATAAGATACGGCAAAAGCGGATAAAACACAATTTTATTTGCCATATCGCCGCTTGAAGCATATCCGTTTTCCGCAATATACATATAATGCTCGGAATCGCACACTGTTGAAAGAAATTCAATAAGATTTTTCTCGTCCCCAAAGCCGCGTATTATAAGCATACTGACCGCTAACAGGAGAATTTTACTGAGAACCGCCGCTCCGAATACAATGCCGAATATTTTTAAAGAATCATTTTTACTCTTTTTCAAATCCTTTATCATATCATATCCCCCTTATCAGATAAAACAACGCGGTACCGTTGAACATTACCAATACCGCCGTTAATACTCTGAATACCAATTCATTTTTCAGTACCAATTCCTCACATACGCCGATAATCTTTGTAATGTATTTTTTCAAAGGATATATTAAAAATGCGAGTATTCCGATTTTGCCGGTAAGACAAGCCAAAACCGCCAGTATAATAAATCCCTTTTTGCTATTACGCGACAGCGCGTACGCGCAGCAAACGGCAAACATAACCATAAGTGAAATATACGTCGGCGCAAAAATCATAAACGCGAAAGGCGCGCTTGCCGCGAGCAGCATAAGGTTTTCGGCGCTCTCGCTGTCCATCTTTTTTTCCGCCATGCTGTAAAGCATACACGAGGAAACACAAGCCGCCGAAAAACTTACAAACTGCGCCGTTAGCGCGTATTGTTCAAAAACCAGCCTGCCTATCACATTTACAAGACACGGATAAAGCGGCATATTAAGACCTTTAAATAAATCCGCCGCTTTCAGATTTTCACACAGTCCGAGAATATCATCCGTTCCCAGAAAGGCATATATTGCCTCCAAGTCAAAAAAGTTCGTACGGTCTTTCATTTCATTGAAAATCAGCGCCGTGGCAGACATATAAACAGCGCCGATAACTATGGTCATAAGTGATATTTTACCGTATCGGAGCGCATTCTCTTTACTCCTTATCACATTTATTTCAATCAAAAGCTTTACAATTACCGCGGCAGCAGCCGCAAGTATAAAAGCGGCTCCGATACCGCCTATAAATTTACCCATACTATAAAATCCTTCCTTTTAACATTTTCCCGCGCTTTTGCAAATTTCCGCAACAGGGCAAATCTCGCATTTTGGTCTGCGCGCCGTGCATATTGCTCTGCCGTGCGCCACAAACTGGTGACACATGCGAAGCTGATAATCCGGCGGCACAATCTTTTTTAAATCCATTTCAACCTTTGCCGGATCATCATTTGATGTAAGTCCTATTCTTTTTGCGATTCTCTTGCAGTGAGTATCTACCACTACCGCCGGTTTTCCGAATATGTCGCCAAGCACAAGATTTGCCGTCTTTCTGCCCGTTCCGGCAAGACTCGTCAAATCCTCCATTGTATCCGGCACTTCACCGCCGTATACGTCTATAAGACGCCGGCAGCAAAGAATTATATTCTTTGCCTTATTGCGGTAAAAGCCGGCGGATTTTATATCATTGCACAATTCCTCGTAATCGGCATTCGCAAAATCCTCCACGCTTCTGTACTTCTTAAAAAGCGTTTCCGTAACTATATTCACACGCGCATCGGTACACTGTGCCGAAAGCTGTGTGGCAATAAGCATTTCAAGCGGATTGGAATAATTGAGCGAGCATTTCACCTCGGGATATGCGGCATCTAAAAGCTCACGCATTTTCACCGCTCTTTCCTTCCTTGTCAACGGTAATCCTCCTTTTTTCGCAACTTTTTATCAAATATAATACATTATACCTTTTTTCAGTAAAAAATGCAATAAAACTATTGCACTTTTTCTGATTTACAGGTATAATTAAATTATTATTTTTAAGAAAGGAATATATAAAATGGAAACATATGAAAAGATGAAATCGTTTGATCCGGAAGTATACGCCGCTATTCAGGACGAAACAAACCGTCAGCAGAATAAGATTGAGCTTATCGCTTCTGAAAACTTTGTTTCAGAGAGAATAATGGAGGCAAACGCTTCACCGCTTACAAACAAGTACGCGGAGGGCTATCCGGGCAAACGTTATTACGGCGGATGCGAGTACGTTGACGTTGTGGAAACTCTTGCAATAGAAAGAGCAAAGAAATTGTTTGGCGCTGATTACGCAAACGTTCAGCCGCATTCAGGCGCGCAGGCAAACATGGCGGTATTCTTTGCGCTGCTTACACCGGGCGACACCGTTCTTTCAATGAGTCTTGCCCACGGAGGACACCTTAGCCACGGCTCGCCTGTTAATATGTCAGGCAAGTATTTCAACATCGTGCCTTACGGCGTTACTGAGGATACAAATACCATAGATTATGACGAGGTAAGACGTATTGCCTTAGAGTGCAAGCCAAAGCTTATCCTTGCGGGCGCTTCCGCTTACCCGAGAATTATTGACTTTAAGAAATTCGCTGATATTGCAAACGAGGTTGGCGCATATTTCATGGTTGACATGGCACACATTGCAGGTCTTGTTGCCGCGGGCGAGCATCCGTCGCCAATGCCGTATGCCGATGTTGTTACAACAACTACCCATAAGACATTAAGAGGCCCGAGAGGCGGACTTATACTTACAAATAATGAGGAACTCGCAAAGAAGATAAACAAGGCTGTCTTCCCCGGTATTCAGGGCGGTCCTCTGATGCACACAATCGCCGCAAAGGCTGTATGTTTCAAGGAGGCGCTTGACCCAAGTTTTAAGGAATATGCAAAGCAGGTTGTTAAGAATGCCGCAACGCTTGCGGATACACTTATGAGCGAGGGCTTTAAACTTGTTTCAGGCGGTACAGACAATCACCTTATGCTGCTTGACCTTACAGATATGGATGTTACAGGTAAAGACGCGGAAAAGATGCTTGACGAGGTTGGTATCACCGTTAACAAAAACGCGATTCCGTTCGATACAAAAAGCCCGTTCATCACAAGCGGTATCAGAATCGGTACTCCGGCTTCCACTTCAAGAGGATTCAAGGAGGAAGATATGGTTGAGGTTGGTAAGCTTATCTCTCTTACAATTAAGGATTTTGAAGGCGGCAAGGATGAAATCAAAGCAAGAGTTAAGGCTCTTTGTGATAAGTATCCGCTATACAAGTAATCTCAAAGCGGATTTTGAAAAAATTTCAAAATCCGCTTTTTTTCACTTGACAAAGACATTCTTTTATGTTATTATATAACAGCTGTATGGCTCGTTGGTCAAGCGGTTAAGACTCCGGCCTCTCACGCCGGCAACGAGGGTTCGATTCCCTCACGAGTCACCAAACAAAAACCGTATAAATGCTTGAAAATCAAGTGTTTATACGGTTTTTTTATTACTTTTTACAAGGGAAATAAATGGATATTCAGCCAAATAAAACCATAAAAAAGTTAGTCAAAATCTTAGTTGTGTATGATACAGTAAAATAGAGGGAAGCATTTTGCTGATTTTTTCTTGACAGCTACTAATCAATGGTGTATATTTAATAT
>CAZWLT010000110.1:0-4363 GCA_964634915.1 uncultured Clostridium sp.
AAATATCCGCAAACAGCGGATATTTATAATTATGTCCTTTTATCATAATATATTCGATTACATTTTATTTATATTACCGATTCGGGATATTCATTAACAGTTGATTTTAAATTTAACATATGATATAATTAAACAGATTCAATAAGGGGCTTTGCCCCGTCATTCAACGTTTCAGAGGGAGATTGCATCTCCCGCTGAAAAAAAGCAGACGAACCCCGCCGCCTGCATAAGCGGGGACATCTTGCTTTTAGCTATAATATCCGGACGGTGAGAATTTGAAATTTAAAACAAAAAGCGAAATCAACGAATTTATAAAAACAGTATCGCAAAAGGGTATGGTTATGACGCTCGAACCGCTGAAAACGCTTTGCAATATGCTTGGCAATCCTCAGAATGATACTGTATTTGTTCATATTACGGGAACTAACGGAAAAGGCTCTGTTCTCAGCATGGTATCGTCATGTCTTGAAGACGCGGGCTATAAGACAGGCAGTTTCTTCTCGCCGCGGGTATTTGAGGATGAACCCTCTCTCTCCGTGAACGGCAGCGCCGCGGACGAAAAGCTTTATATTGAAATAATGAGCGAAATTATAGACGCGTATGCAAAAATGCAGTCGCAATGTCTTGAAACGCCGACAGTATTTGAGATTGAAGTTCTGGCGGCTCTTATGTACTTTTCAAAATCCCGCTGCGATATCGCGGTTGTTGAATGCGGAATGGGCGGCAGAGATGACGCGACAAATATCATCACGTCAAACGCTGTTTGCGCTGTAACGCCGATTGGTCTTGACCACATGAATTTTCTCGGAAGCACAAAAGCCGAAATTGCCGAAAACAAATCAGATATTTTCACCAAAGACTGTATTGCCGTTACTTCGCGGCAGTCACCGGAGGTTATTTCCGTTTTAAGAAAAAAAGCGGAAAAAATCGGATGTGAGCTTGTTATTTGCAAAAACGCGGAAAACATTGTTTCACACGGACTTGACGGACAAAGTTTTGATTATCTCGGAGAAAGCTACAGAATAAATTTATGCGGTTCGCATCAGAGCGAAAACGGAGCATTGGCGGTTCAGACATTAATTTCTCTCAGAAAAAAAGGCTTTGAAATAAGCTGCGAAAATATCAGAAACGGATTATCAAAAGCAAGCTGGCACGGCAGATTTGAACGTATACGGCAAAATCCGCTGATAATTCTTGACGGCGCGCACAACGCTGCCGCGGCAGAAGTTTTTACACGCAGTATTGATGAATATCTGAGCGATAAAAATATTATATATGTGTTCGGCATACTGAAGGACAAGCAGTATCGGGAAGTTGTCAAAATTACCGCGCCAAAGGCAGACAGGATTATTACATTTACTCCTCCCTCCCCGCGCGCGCTTGACGGAAAAGAGCTTATGCAAATATGCTCACAGTATACTTTTGCAGAGTACGCGCAAAGTCCGGAAAAAGCGGCTGAACTTGCTCTGACGACGGCGGAGGAAATGGGATATACCGATACCGCAATCTGCGCTTTCGGTTCGCTTTATTCGCTTGACAGGTTAAGAAAATATTTTCTTGACACATAAAACATACTGACGGCGGCAGAAAATTCGCTCATTTACAGGAGTATTAATAAAATGATACTGACTATTACCAATAAAATTATAAAAAATCAAAAGTATATTAAAATATTAAAAGATATAGAAGCGCTCGAAAAGGGTCGTATTTTTTGCGGTCACAATATGGAGCATTTTTTAGATGTCGCAAGAATTACTTTAATTTTATGCAAGGAGCAAAATCTTGATGTTTCACCTGATTTTATATATTCCGCCGCTCTTTTGCACGACATCGGACGCGCACAGCAATACAGAAATGACGTATCGCATGACACAGCCGGTGAGAAAATCGCGCGTGAAATTCTTCAGGAGGTTGGCGCCTCAGAATCTTTTACGGACGCTGTATGCAGCTGTATACTGCATCACAGTACCAACAAGGTGACGCAAGGCGGTATATCCGCGTTTGAAAAGATTTTCCGCGCGGCAGATAAAAAATCAAGAAATTGTTTTTGCTGCAAGGCGCAAAAAGAATGTAACTGGCAGTATGAAAAACGTAATATGAATATTGAATTTTAAGCGGATAGTGTGAAAAATCACACCGATATGATATAATTGCCCTTTATTTAAGAAGTTAATATTTACGGGCGGAAAGACTATGGTGATTTTATGTTTATATCAAACAGGAATTTCGATTTTAAAAACCGGTGCTATATTATGGGTATTTTAAACGTGACACCCGATTCATTTTCCGACGGCGGAAAATTTAACTCGCTCGACAACGCGCTGTTTCACGTTGAGCAGATGTTGTCCGACGGAATGGATATTGTTGATGTCGGCGGAGAATCCACCCGTCCCGGATATACAAAAATTTCAGACGAGGAAGAAATTGAAAGAGTTATACCTGTAATCAGAGCAATCAAGAAACGATTTGATGTCCCTGTTTCTCTTGACACATATAAACACAGCGTCGCAAAAGCCGGAATTGACGCCGGCGCTGATCTTATAAATGACATATGGGGACTCAGATACGATGACGGAGAAATGGCTCGTCTTATAGCGGATTCCGCTATTCCGTGCTGTCTTACGCACAACAGGAAAGAGGCTGTATACAACAATTTTATAGATGACATGCTAAATGACATGAATGAAGTTGTCTCCATCGCAAAAAATGCCGGAATTAATCAGGATATGATTATTCTTGATCCCGGTGTCGGGTTTGCCAAAAGCTATGAAAACAATCTGGAGACTATAAACTGTCTTGATATGCTTTGCAATATGGGATATCCCGTACTGCTTGGAACATCACGCAAATCCGTCATAGGGCTTACTCTTGATTTGCCAAGCGACATGCGGGTTGAAGGTACTATTGCAACTACCGTAATCGGCGTTATGAAAGGCGTGTCGATTATACGTGTGCATGATGTTAAAGAAAACGCGAGAGCGGTTAAAATGACTGAGGCAATTATGAAAGGTTATAAAAATAATGGATGAAATTCGTATAGACAATCTTGAAATCTTCGCTCATCACGGAGTTTTTGAACGCGAAAAAACCGAAGGACAGAACTTTTATGTGAACGCGGTTTTGTATACCGATACATTCAAGGCGGGACAAAATGATGATTTGACACTTTCCGTTGACTACGGAAAGGTATGCGATATTATTGAGTCAATTATGACGCGTCAGACGTTTAATCTTATTGAAACAGCGGCTCAGTCCGTTGCCGTCGGAATATTACAGAGGTTCGACAATCTAAAAAGTATTGACGTTGAAATCCGCAAGCCGCATGCTCCGATTAAACAGCCGTTTGAATCGGTAAGTGTAAAAATCCGCAGAAGCTGGCAGACTGCCGTTGTGGCGCTGGGTTCAAATCTCGGCAACAGCCGTGAGCTTATTGAAAACGCTGTAGCGCGGTTTCATAGCAGTGATAATTTCAAGCGCGTAAAAACCTCCGAGCTGATTATAACCAAGCCGTACGGATATACTGAGCAGCCTGATTTTTTAAACGGCGCGATGATTTTTAAAACACTTTTGCCGCCGCATGAATTGCTTGACTTTATGCAGGATATTGAGCGAAAGGCGGACAGGAAACGCGAAATACACTGGGGTCCGAGAACGCTTGACCTTGATTTAATCCTCTACGGCAATGAGATTATATCTGACGAAAGATTAACCGTTCCCCATCCGGATATGCAGAACCGTGATTTTGTGCTGCGTCCGCTATGCGAAATCGCGCCGTTTTACCGTCATCCGATTTTTGGACTTACACCTCGTCAGCTCCTTGATAATCTTGAAAGGAAAACAAATAATGATTAATATTATAGCCGCATTTTCAAAAAACCATACAATCGGCTTTAAAGGTAAAATCCCATGGGATATTCCGGAGGACAAAAAGAATTTTAAACGTCTTACTATGGGACACGTTATAATAATGGGCAGAAAGAGCTTTGAAGAAATCGGTCATCCGCTGTCCGGAAGAATTAACATAGTGGTAAGCTCCTCCTCAAATTTTAACGGCGAATCCCTCTATACCGCAAGGTCGCTTGAACATTCGCTTAATCTTGCGCGTTTAATAATAAGTAATATAAATAAGCCGGCGGAAATTTTCCTGTGCGGCGGCGAAAGGATATACAAAGAGGGTATATCACTTGCCGATATGCTTTATCTTACCGAAATTGACGCGTATTTTGAAGGCGACGCGTTTTTTCCTAAGGTGGGCGATGATTTTGAGCTTGTATCCGCGCGGCAGATAAGCGGAAAATATAATTACAGGAACTGCATATATAAAAATAAAGCATATACACAGGCAATCTGACATTGCCTGTGT
>CAZWLT010000111.1:0-4139 GCA_964634915.1 uncultured Clostridium sp.
GAGCATGGGACTGAAAATCCCAGTGTCGGCGGTTCGATTCCACCCGGAAGCACCACTTTCACAATTTCATACGGAATTGTGAGAATATGCGGGAGTGGCTCAGTGGTAGAGCGTCACCTTGCCAAGGTGAACGTCGCGAGTTCGAATCTCGTCTTCCGCTCCATTTACTACAAGACAAAAGACGCCAAAAACGCGCGTCTTTTGTTGTTTGTAAATAATACGGCGCCATAGCCAAGTGGTAAGGCAGAGGTCTGCAAAACCTTTATGCCCCAGTTCAAATCTGGGTGGCGCCTCCAATTAAGAAAGATGCTGCGGCTTAAGAATTTGCTTAGGTCGCAGCATTTTTTATCTTATTCTCTTTTCTATAAATAAAATGAATCGGTGATTAACGTGAAAAAAATCAGAAAATTTATTGCCCTGCTTTTAATACTGGCGATTATTATATGTATAGTCAATGCAAAAACTGACTTTTTCCTCAATTTCGGAAGTTATTTTCCGACTATTGCGGAAAAATACCCGCGAATATCAGAAACTGTCACTGACTGTTCGGAACGCTTATCGCTCCTTACAGACTATATTCCTTCTCCGACAGAGCTGATTGCAATGATAAAAAAAGAAGAACCTCCGATTGACCCTTCGGATATCGCGTCAAACGCATATATAGAAAACAGTCCTATGCTCTCATTCTGTCCGACAGAAAATATCGGTATGGTCACAGATAACAATAAAATACAGATTTTCGGAATAGTCGCCTCAAAAAACAAGTCACACCTTATTGCGGATTTTTCCGCGCCCGACGGCGAAACACTTAATCAGATTTCGATAGATACGAATTCAGAGGGAAAATTCAACAAGACTATTACCATACCCGACACGGACAGCGACTCGATAAACCTTGCCATCTACGCAGGCGGCAAGGCTTACGGCAACTTTGAAAGCTGGGTATACAATTACATCACTCTTGCAAAAAATCCCGACGGCAGCTGGGATATAGCACAGTCGCCTGTGTTTGAACATAACAAAGCGATGTATGAAAAAGATAAATCCATAAAAGACGCATTGAAATACACCGCGTCAATACAGTCCAACAGCAATGCCATTATATCAATCGCGACCCAGCTTACGGACGGCATTGATAACGATTACGATAAAGCGCTTGCGTTGCATGACTGGATTTGCTCGTATATGTATTACGATATCGACAGCTTAAACAATGCTGAAACGCCGGCATACTACGCAACCGACGTTGTTAAATCCGGCAGAGCGGTATGCCTTGGTTTCGCGACGCTTATGGCATCGCTTTGCAGAAGCATCAATATACCGTGTAATGTTGTTTCCGGATACGCGCTCGGCATCGGCGAGGATATGGCATGGACAGACGCGACAGTTACAGGCGAAGAACAGAATCACGCATGGAATGAGGTTTACGCGGACGGCAGATGGATAATAGTCGACACCACATGGGACTGCGCAAACAAAATAGAAAACGGCGTAAAAAGCAGCGGCGAAACTGTTTCACATCTTTACTTTGACGCCAACTTGCAGTTTTTCTCAAACAACCACAAAATACAGGAATACTCAAAAAGAAGATAATTATGAAAATAGGTAATTTTACAACTGAAAATAATGTGTTTCTTGCGCCAATGGCAGGCGTTACCGACTTGCCTTTCCGTAAAATCTGCCGCCGCTACGGCGCAGGTCTTGTATACTCGGAAATGATAAGCGCAAAGGGACTGCATTATAACGATAAAAAGACGGCTGAGCTTATGCGCATAGATGACGAAGAACGTCCGTGCGCAATACAGATTTTCGGTTCGGACGCTGACATTATGGCGGAAGTTATACCAAAGGTTATGGCAGTAAAGCCGGATATTATTGACATAAATATGGGGTGTCCCGCGCCTAAAATCGTAAATAACGGCGACGGAAGCGCGCTTCTTAAAAAACCCGAAAAAATCGGTGAAATTGTACGTAAAGTTTCTGACGCGTCCCCTGTACCCGTAACGGTTAAAATCCGCAAGGGCTGGGATAATGACAGTATAAATGCCGTTGAGGCTGCAAAGATAATCGAGCAAAACGGCGGCAGCGCCGTTACAGTCCACGGCAGAACACGCGGGGAGTTTTACAGCGGCGCGGCGGACTGGGACATTATACGCGATGTTAAAAATGCCGTATCAATACCTGTAATCGGCAACGGTGACATTAAAACACCGGAGGATGCAAAACGTATGATTAATTATACGGGCTGCGACGCAATTATGATAGGAAGAGGCAGCGAGGGTAATCCGTTTATTTTCCGACAGGTAAACGAATATCTTGAAACCGGAAAGGTGACATTCAATCCCGCGCCGCACGAACGTCTTTTACAGATGCTTGAGCATATAGAAATGCTTGCGGAAGAAAAAGGCGAAAACAGAGGGATAAAAGAAGCAAGAAAGCATATTGCATGGTATATCAAGGGTCTTAAAGGCGCGGCAAAGCTTAAAAGCGCCGTTTTCAAAATTAGTGATATTGCAACAATGCGTTCATGTCTGACAGATTATATTAATCATCTGCAATAAAGATTTTTTTCTTGCAAAAAAATCCTTGAAAATAAGGGTGTAATTTGTTATAATAAATAAAATAAATACCAATGAGAGGAGTTATCAGAATGGAAAATAAATTTTCTAAAGAAGGTCTTACATTTGATGATGTATTACTTGTACCCCAGGCATCGGATTTCACTCCAAACGAAGCTGACCTGAAAACAAAACTGACAAAAAATATCACGCTTAATATACCGCTTATGAGTTCAGCAATGGATACTGTTACAGAGTCATCAATGGCAATTGCAATGGCGCGCGAAGGCGGAATCGGAATTATACATAAGAATATGACAATTGAACAGCAGGCTGCTGAAGTCGACAAGGTAAAGAGAAGCGAAAACGGCGTTATCACAAATCCGTTCAGCCTTACAAAAGACCGTACATTGCAGGATGCCGACGACCTTATGGCACGCTTCAGGATTTCAGGTGTGCCTGTTGTTGATGAAGATAACAAGCTTATTGGTATTATTACAAATCGTGACTTAAAGTTTGAAACAGATTTCACGCAGAAGATTTCAGACGTTATGACAAGCGAAAATCTTGTTACGGCGCCTGTCGGCACAACGCTTACAAAGGCGCAGAGCATACTTTCGAAGGCAAAGGTGGAAAAACTTCCTATCGTTGATGGCGAACGGCATCTTAAAGGTCTTATCACAATCAAGGATATCGAAAAGGCTGTTCAGTACCCTAATTCAGCGCGTGACAAGCAGGACCGTCTTATTGTCGGCGCCGCAATCGGTGTTACAACCGACGCGCTTGAAAGAGTAAAGGCAGTATATGATGCCGGCGTTGATGTTATCGCGCTTGACAGCGCGCACGGACACAGCAGAAACATTATAAACAAGGTTAAGGAAATCAAGGCGGCATTCCCTGACCTTCCCATCATCGCGGGCAACATCGCGACAGGCGAGGCAGCCAAGGCTCTTATCGAAGCCGGCGCTGACTGTCTGAAGGTTGGTATCGGTCCCGGTTCAATCTGTACAACCCGTGTCGTTGCAGGTATCGGTGTTCCGCAGATTACTGCCGTATATGATGTCAGTCAGGTTGCCAAAAAATACGGTATTCCTGTTATCGCTGACGGCGGTATTAAATATTCGGGCGACATCGTTAAGGCTATCGCAGCCGGCGGCGACGTTATCATGCTTGGAAGTCTGCTTGCGGGCTGTGACGAAAGTCCGGGCGAATTTGAAATATTCCAGGGCAGACGCTTTAAGGTATACAGAGGTATGGGTTCTATCGCGGCTATGGAATGCGGAAGTAAGGACAGATACTTCCAGACAGGCTCAAAGAAGCTTGTTCCGGAAGGCGTTGAGGGCCGTGTGCCTTATAAGGGTCCTGTTTCTGACACAGTATTCCAGCTTCTTGGCGGCATTCGTTCAGGTATGGGCTACTGCGGTACAAAAACTATCCCTGACCTTCAGAAAAACGGTAAATTTGTAAGAATTACAGGCGCGGGTCTTAAAGAGAGTCATCCGCATGATATCTATATCACAAAGGAAGCTCCTAACTACAGCTACAACACACAGGGTTAATTAAAACCGCTTAAAAAGACTG
>CAZWLT010000112.1:0-4006 GCA_964634915.1 uncultured Clostridium sp.
GGCGGTAATTTCCGAAACGGTATTGCCGTCAATCAAAAGCGTGTATGTTTCATTTTCCGCAAGCGTTTCGGCGCTCGCGCATATCCAATTAAACTTCTTGGAGGACGTTCCCGACATGATTTCATTACCGTTTGAATCCATTACCTGTATCGTACTGCCGGATTGATATGTTTCCTCGAGATAGAATACAAGCGACTGTTGCGGTGAATTTTCCGAAGGGCGCTCTGCCATTCCGGAGCTTCCTGCCGCAAGCAGACTTCCGCCGTTCACAATGAGGACGTATCCGCCGTCGCCGACGTCAAGAGAACCGTTTCCGCTGTTTTCGGGACCGTATATTTCAAGATAGCCGCCGTTTATAACAGCGGAGCCGTTGGAGTCAAACCCGTCTCCCGATGTTTCAATGTATATATGACCCCCGTTTAGCGTTAGCCAAAAGTCATCTTCGGAGGATTTTTCTTCCGCGTCCATACCGCCTCTCATCATACCCATACCGCTGTTTGAACCGTCGCCTACGGCGTTGACGCCGTCGTCATCGGAAACAATGGTAATATCTCCGCCGTTAATCGTTATATACGCGCCCTCTAAACCTTCATAGCATTTTGTTATATTCATAGTTTCGGGATTGACGGTAAGATTTGCCTCGGCATGAACGGCGTCATCTCCGGCGGAAATTACAAACGTGCCGCCTTCAACGGTTAAATCGCCGCCCGAATGAATGGAATCGTCGCTGCTGTCGAGAGTGAAGCTGCCGCCGTTTATAACTATATTTGTACCGGCTTTTATCGCCTTTGTACTCGCGGTATCGCCGGCTTCGGCGCTCTGACCGCTACGGCTGCCCATGCCGCCGCCGAAACCGCCTCTGTTATTTGAAGCGTTTTCACTTCCGCCGCCGGATGTTATTTGCGCGGAGACGTCATTCATATACAACGCTGACGAAGCGTATATACCGTCGCCTTCGCTTGTAACTGAAAACGACGCGGCTTCGCATACAATAAATCCCTTTCCGGCATCGCTATGCTCGCACCTTACGGCGTCACCGCCGGAAGTAATATTGATATTCGCCTTAATCGCGGCAAAGTAATCATTTGCGTTAATTCCCTCGTCAACCGCGTTTACTTCGATATCGCCTTCGGTTATTTTGAGGACGTCGTTCGCTTTTATTCCGTCGCCGAAGTTTGCGTTAACCGTCAGCTTTCCCGTGCCGTTTATCGTAAGGTCGTCTTTGGAATACAAACAGGCGGAGGGTTTCCCGTCCTCTGTTTTTTCTTCGCTATAGGAAGACGCGTCCGTTAAAATATTTTCCGTGTTCGGCGCGAGCGATATTACGGTTTTTTCCGCTTGCTTTACATAAATTGCCGCGAAGTCGGAGGAGGTTATATTTACGCCGTTTAAAATAATCCGCACCTCCGCGCCGTCGCCGGAATCCACAATAACGCTTCCGCCGGACAGCTCGCCCGACAGGACATAAACGCCGCCGGCTAAGATTTTCACATCGCCGTCCGCAATTTCAATATTATTGCTTTTTGCCTCAGCCGTTTCACCGTTTAACGAAATTTTGCTGATTGAGCCGTCCGCGTAATTTGTATAGTAATCGTCATCGGCTATACTAATCCGATGAGTATCATCGTAAGCAATGACGCCTGTAATATTGCCGGTAAGACTTTCGTTTGGCAAAAACATTGCATATACTGTACCGATTAAAACCAATGCAACCAAAAGTATTGCAATGAGATTGATTTTCTTTGAGCTTATCATCGCAATTCCTTATGACATATACTCGCCGTTATATGTGACGAGAACGGCATTGGTTACGCCCTCGCCGGAGGAAATGCTGTTTATAAAGCTTGTATCATCCTTTCTGATACGGATTTCATAGGTAAGCTCGACACCGAGATTGTTTACGGACTTGGATTTTAACACGCTTTTCTTTGCTTCTTCTTTAATAAGCGCGTCAGCTGTTTTTTCAGCTTCATCGTTTTCGCAGTTTACCACAAGAATATACGGAGTGTCTCCGATTTTTCGCGTGGAGAAAACAACAATAATAATACCGATTATAACGGAACCTATGACCGCCAGAGATAAAAGTCCCGCGCCGAGTACGATACCGACCGCTATAGCCCAGAATAAAAACGCGATATCCATAGGCTCCTTAATCGCGGTTCTGAAACGAACAATGGAAAGAGCGCCGACCATACCGAGCGATAACACCACGTTAGAGGTAACCGCGATAATTACAAGGCTTGTTATCATCGACATCGCGATAAGCGAAACGCCGAACGAGTCCGAATACATAACGCCCTGATATGTCTTTTTGTAAATAATAAATATAAACAGTCCCAGAACAAAGGACAACCCAAGCGCCAAAAGCACATCCACCGTAGAGAATGAATTAACATTCGCCAAAAAACTTGATTTAAAAACATCGCTAAAACTCATAATTTTTACTTCCTTTCGCATTTAAAATATTAAAACCTTACCGCCGCGTATTTTGAAAAAGCGGCTGACCTTCTTGATTTTACCTGCACGCAGTCCCGTATTATTCGCGGCAGATACTCATCCCATTTCACCTCCAATACGGAATTGTGATAAATCCGCGTAAGCTGCAAATCGGGATTTAAAAATTCCTTTACATTATTGCTTCCGCAAATATCCGTATCGATTGTAACGCGCACATTGCCGGGAGGATATACAAAACATTCCCGCCTGTACGCCACAATACATTTAGGACGGAGAATTTGATATTTCATTTTGGCGTACAGCTCATTTAAAAGCCCGTTTTCGCTTTCCATAAGAAAATTTATATCCCCGTCAATGATTTTTTTACATTCCTCCGCCGTAATCCTCGCGCTCTCTTTGCTGCAAAGACCGTTTATTTTACTTTTCTTTTCAAGCCGTATGAAAGAGGTGTCCGTCCCGTAATACCTGATACGAAACTTTTCTCTTTTGTTTACGCCGTCCGTTTTTTCGCGGAGCGCCTTGTCCGCGTAATTATCAAAATACAGGCTTTTGATATAATAAGTACCGTCCTCGCCGGCGTTTGAATCACGCTTCGCCACCGCCGAGAGTCTTGTTTTGAGAACAAAAATGTCCGCGAGATTGATTTGATGCTTGTATTCGTGTCTGAATTTCATGTTATCACCGCCTTTCCTTTATCAGCATAATTTGTATCCGCAGTCTCTGATATAGATAATTTTTATTCTTGATTTAAGCATACCGAGCAAATGCCGCAGATGCTCTATGCATAAATTCAGTTTTTCTTTTTCTTCGGGCCGCATGCCTGTTTTCTTTATAAGATTATTTTCCGAGACAATAACCTCGCTGTGATTTATAAGATATTTTATAATTTCACATTCGGTTTCATTTATAAAAATCTTTGAATTTTCTTTTATAATTTCGCCGGAATCTGTATTCAACGCGACGTCGGCATAATATATAAGACTTTCATCCGCGGTTGGCTTTTTGCTTCTTCGCATAACAGCTTTAATTCTTACAATCAATTCGTTTATATTAAACGGCTTTGAAAGATAATCGTCCGCGCCAAGCTCCAACCCGTCTATTTTATCGTCTATATCATCTCTTGCGGTTATGAGTATAACGGGAGTGCTTCTTCCCGCGTTTCGCAGTTTTTTCAGTACCTCGTATCCGTTCATCTGAGGCAGCATAATATCAAGAAGAATTATGTCATACTCTTTTTCAAGCGCCATTCTCAAACCGCTTTTTCCGTCATAAGCGCTTTCGACCTCATAATTATGATTTGAAAGAATTTCAGATATTGTGTTATTAAGCTCGACCGCGTCGTCAATTATAAGTATTTTCATATTGCTGTCACCTTCTTGTATTTTATTTGAGAGACATAGCTTTTTATCGCTCAGATTAACTGTATTATAAATGCCGTAGGTTAAAATAAGGTTAAGGTTTAAAAATTTTTTTTCGAATTTTCGGTTTTCGGGCGTTTGCGTACACAGACGCGGCGCTTGCCGCGAAATGAAACGTACTGAATATCGCA
>CAZWLT010000113.1:0-3977 GCA_964634915.1 uncultured Clostridium sp.
AGTCTTGGGTCAGGCTTTGATACCTTTACGGGAAATTCAAGAAATTTATCATATTTAAACATTACTTATTCGCCTCCTTTTCCCACGGCCACGGATTATCGAGCCAGTTGAAGCAGTCCTGATTGGCAGCGGCAAACTGACTTAGAGGACCGAATTCTTCCTCATACTGTTTTTTCAGCTCATTTGTACTTTTTACAAGGCTCTGAAAGATTCTGAAAGCCTTTTTATCATCACAGTGAGTATCAAGATAAAGCAGCATGTCATATGCCGCAAAATTATTACACTGTATTTTTTTCAGCAAATCATTTTTTTGGCAGCTCATTTCACACTACCTCCCCACTGTTTACAAACATTACCATACTCGCATATATTCAAATCCAATTCCGGAAATATTGTACCCTGATTTAATCCTGTACAGGCATCATAAATATCGCACATTTCCTGAACAGGTACATAACCATAACCAACACATCCGCAAGTCGGATACTTACAGCATTGTGTATTCATCTCTGACATTTGTAACAACTCCTTTTTCTTTTTCAGACACATTGCCTGTAATGTATAATATGATTAAAAACGCAAGATGGTGAGTCTTTACAATCGTACCGAAATTAAAATTTTTACGCGTGATTTTATATAATTATGAAATAATTTTCAATTTATATTGCAAAAAAAATTCAATCATAGTATAATCAGTTTAGTATTAAAACAGAAAGGAATATACTCAATGAAAGCTATATTGAATGCCGCGGGAAAGCAGGGAAAAATCAGCAAATACATATACGGTCAATTTGCCGAACATCTCGGAAGATGTATATACGGCGGAATATATGTTGAAGATGACAGCATACCAAACAAAAACGGCATGCGATGCGATGTTGTTAACGCGCTTCGCGACCTTGAAATACCTGTACTCCGCTGGCCGGGAGGTTGTTTTGCTGACGACTATCACTGGCGAGATGGTATAGGTGAAAAATCAGAACGTCCGTATATGGTAAACACAAACTGGGGCGGCGCTGTTGAAAACAACCACTTCGGCACACACGAATTCTTTGAGCTTTGCGAGCAACTCGGCACAGAACCATACATATGCGGAAATGTCGGCAGCGGCACAGTTCAGGAAATGCGTGACTGGGTTGAATACATGACTTTTGACGGCGACTCGCCTCTTGCGAACGAACGCCGCAAAAACGGCAGAGAAAAGCCATGGAATCTAAAATTCTTTGGTGTCGGCAACGAAAGCTGGGGCTGCGGAGGTAATATGCGTCCCGAATATTATTCAGACCTGTTCAGACGTTATTCCGTATTTATACGCGACTACGGCGATGAGCCGATATACAAGATTGCCTGCGGTCCGAACGCGGACGATACAGACTGGACAAACGTATTGATGGAAAACATAGGCAATGCCATGAATGCGCTTTCGCTTCATAATTACAGCTATGAATACGACTGGAACAACAAGGGCGACTCGGTTGTATTTGACGAAAAGGGCTGGCTAAACGGCATGGTTAGCGCGTACAAGATGAAAAACATTATCCGCTGCCACAAGGCTGTTATGGACCGGCACGATCCGGAGGGTAAAATCGCGCTTATCGTTGATGAATGGGGCAGCTGGTACAACGTAATGCCCGGCACAAATCCCGGATTTCTGTATCAGCAGAATACATTGCGTGATGCTGTAAGCGGTATGCTTATACTTCACATTTTTCATGAAAATAACGACAGAATTTATATGGCGAATATTGCACAGATGGTAAACGTTCTTCAGGCAATGATACTTACCGAAGGCGGCAAAATGGCGCTTACGCCGACATACTATCTGTTCAGAATGATGAAAGGTCATATGGACGCCGACAGGCTTGATATTGACTATGACAGCAAGGATTATGAAGCCAATGGTAATATTATTCCGAAAATCAGTATGTCCGCATCTGAAAAAGACGGAGCCGTCACAATATCTGTCTGCAACACAAGCGTAGACGAGGACGAAGAAATTGTAATTGACGTGCGCGATAAAAACGTAAGCGCTGCCGCGGCAGAGGTTATGACAGGCGAAATCAACGCGCATAACACATTTGACGCTCCCGATACAATCATGCCTCAATCACTCGATACCGCGCTTGCGGACGGTACTCTTTCATTTAAGCTTCCCTCAAAGAGTATCGCTGTGATAACACTGAAGTAATGGGTAAATGTAAAAGATGCGGACTTAAAACTCATCTTTCCGAGGATGATATACAAAAAATGATAGACGAGGTTATATCAATGAAAGGAATCCGCCTCGCGGATGAGGACGTATACAAATCACGCTATGACGCCTGCATGGAATGTGATAATCTGATGTATGGTTCAACGTGTTCACAATGCGGCTGCATCATACAGGTACGCGCAAGACTCGCGGACGGAAGGTGTCCGAAAAAGAAATGGAATTTATAAACGATAAATATATATGTATATTCTGTGATGAACGCAAGCATAAAAGCACCGCGCACATCACCACAGACAAAATAGGAATATGCGAAGAATGTTACGAAAAACTTGACAAAACATCTCCTTCTCTGCCTTACAGCGGTACAAGCGATGTTTCATATGTGATATCACCGTTTGAGTATACAGCCAAACTTCGTCAGGCAATAATCGACTTCAAATTCAATAACTGCTGGGCATATGCTCCGTTGTTTGCAGATATGATGAAGGACTATCTCAATTCATATGATATATGGGACGATTTTGATTACATAATTCCCGTTCCTCTGCATAAAACCCGCTTTAAAGAACGCGGATACAATCAATCGGAGCTTATCGCAAGATATATTTCCGAGTATATCGGTATACCGATGCGTACAGATATTCTGACGCGTATACGCGCAACGAAAAAGCAAAGCACTCTCAAAAACGTTGACAGAGTGCTGAACGTCAAGGGCGCGTTTTCATGCAATACAGATTTGTCCGGTAAAAATATTCTTCTCTTTGACGATATACGAACCACGGGCAACACATTGCAGTTTTGCGCTCTGCCGCTAAGGAAAGCAAACGCTAAATCAGTATGCGCCATTACGCTTGCGGTTCAAGTTGAGAATAAATTGCCCGTTATTACGTATTAAATAACAAATATAAGTTAAAAATAGATATATATTACATTAGTATGAAAGGACAGCTTATGAAACATATATCTTTTAAACGAATATCTGTAATTATATTATCATTTATTATATGCTGTGTATTTACAGAAAGCACGGCATTTGCGCTTTCAAAAATCGGTTCAAGAGGCACGGAAGTACGGAATATACAGACGCGTCTTAAAAACTGGGGATATTACAGCGGCAGCGTTGACGGCATATACGGTCAGAAAACCGCCGCCGCCGTAAAATCATTCCAGCGTAAAAACGGACTGACTGCCGACGGCATAGCCGGTCCCGCAACACTTGAAAAAATCGGTTTGCCGACAGGTTCCTCGTCAAGCTCCAACTCGAACGACGTCACACTCCTTGCAATGGTAATAAACGGGGAGGCGCGTGGCGAAAGCTATGAGGGACAAGTCGCAGTCGGCGCGGTTGTTCTTAACCGTGTACGTCATTCGTCATTTCCGAATACCATAGCGGGAGTTATATATCAGCCCGGCGCTTTCACAGCCGTTGATGACGGACAAATCAACAAAGCAATAGAAAGCTCATGCTTCAACGCGGCGCGTGACGCGCTGAACGGCTGGGACCCGACAGGCGGCGCGATATATTATTACAACCCCGCCACTGCCACAAGCTCATGGATATGGTCGCGCCCTGTTGTAAAAAGAATCGGTAAACATGTTTTCTGTAAATAATTTATACGGAGAAAAACTATGACTAACAAAACAATTGCGCTTGCCGTACTGATTGCTGTTTTTGCAGTACTTGTAATCATTGACGGCAAACGCAAATTAAAAAGAAAAAATGATGAATCGGAAAATTAAGGGGCTGCATTTTTTGCAGTCCCTT
>CAZWLT010000114.1:0-3921 GCA_964634915.1 uncultured Clostridium sp.
TGAAGCTTACGCCGTGATATGACGGGTTCGGCTCAACGAACTGCGGGAACTTGCCGGAGGCTTCCCAGTCGAACTTACCGCTGTCAACTATCACACCGCCGATTGCAGTACCATGACCGCCGATAAACTTTGTCGCGCTGTGAACCACTATATCCGCTCCGTACTCGATTGGTCTTATAAGATACGGTGTCGCAAAGGTTGAGTCAATAACAAGCGGAATTTTATGCGCGTGAGCAATCTTCGCAAGCGCTTCGATATCCACAAGATTTGAATTGGGATTACCAAGCGTTTCAATAAATATCGCCTTTGTGTTGTCCTGAATAGCCGCTTCAAAGGAGCCTTCCTCATCAGGGTCAACAAATGTTGTTTTGATTCCGTAATCGGGAAGCGTATGCTCAAGAAGATTGTATGTGCCGCCGTATATTGTCTTTGATGATACAATGTGGTCACCCGCTTTTGCAAGCGCCTGAATTGTGTATGTAATCGCCGCCGCGCCTGATGCGGTTGCAAGCGCTGCAACACCGCCCTCAAGAGCCGCGATTCTCTGCTCGAATATGTCCTGTGTCGGATTTGTCAATCTGCCGTATATGTTTCCGGCATCTCTTAATCCGAAACGGTCAGCCGCGTGCTGTGAATTGTGGAATACATATGATGTTGACGCGTAAATCGGAACCGCTCTTGCGTCTGTTACAGCGTCAGCTTTCTCTTGTCCTACATGTAATTGCTTTGTTTCAAAACGCCAGTTATTATTTGCCATGATTAATTACCTCTTTCCATTCTATATATTAATTTAATGTTGTTATTACCGATTTATCTTGATTTGTCTTGATTTATCAATATTGGCACATTCGTCCGTTTTCAACATTTTTAAGATAATACTTTGTCATATCTCTTCAATCCTTTCTATTCCTATCAAATTACTATGGTTTAAATTATAGCACATATTTACCGTTTGTCAATAGGTTTTTTCAAAAAAAATAAATTTTCTTTTATTTATGATAATTTTACAAAAAAATTAAAAATTTATCCATAAATATGATGTAAGACTTTACAAAGAATAAAAAAAGCGGTATAATAAAGCGTGGCAGATAAAATATTTATATATATGAAATACAAAAGGAGCGTTCATAATGGAAATCTCAATTACAAGAACAACTAATCCAAAGCAAAAACCGGCTGACCAGTCAAAGCTTGGCTTTGGTAAGTATTATACTGATCATATGTTCATAATGAACTATGATAAGGGACAGGGCTGGCACGACGCGAGGATTGTGCCTTACGCGCCATTCGAGCTTGACCCCGCGGCAATGGTGCTTCACTACGCGCAGGAAATCTTTGAGGGACTTAAAGCATACCGTACAGCAGACGGCTCAATTCAGCTGTTCCGTCCGGAAAAGAATATGGCAAGAATGAATGTATCATGTGATCGTTTGTGTATCCCTAAAATTGACGAGGAATTCGCAATCAAGGCTATAAAGACACTTGTTAAGGTTGATGAGGACTGGGTTCCCTCACAAGACGGCACTTCGCTGTACATAAGACCATATATATTCGCGACAGACGCGCACGTTGGCGTTCATCCGGCTGATCATCTTATATTCGCGATTATTCTTTCACCGGTTGGCGCTTATTATCCGCAGGGTATCGAACCCGTTAAGATTTACGTTGAGCAGAAATATGTGCGCGCTGTAGTCGGCGGCACAGGCTTTACAAAGGCCGGCGCGAACTATGCTATTTCACTGAAGGGTCAGGAAGAGGCTGCCGAGCAGGGTTATATCCAGACATTATGGCTTGACGGTGTTGAAAGAAAGTATGTCGAGGAAGTCGGTTCAATGAACGTATTCTTCAAGATTGACGGCGAGGTTATCACTCCCGCGCTTGTAGGTTCGATACTTGGCGGTATCACAAGAATGTCAATCATTGAGCTTCTTAAAGCAAAGGGCTATAAGGTATCCGAACGCAGACTTTCAATCGATGAGCTTGTTGAGGCATTCAAGTCGGGCAAGCTTGAGGAAGCATGGGGTACAGGTACGGCAGCTGTTATTTCGCCAATCGGCGAATTGAAGTACGGCGACCTTGTAATGTCTGTTAATAACGGTAAAATCGGCGAGGTTTCACAGATGTGCTATGACACTCTTACAGGTATCCAGTGGGGTAAAATCGATGATGAATTCGGCTGGACAGTGAAGATTGACGGCTAATTTAAAAATACGTTGGAGGAACAAATGTTCAAAGAATATTTGTTCCTCTTTTTTATTGCCGTTATAAGAATTATATGGTACAATAAACACAGGAAGTGATTTTATGAAAAAAACAGCGTTTATTTTTATATTTATTATGATAATGTCGGTATGCGGATGCGCATACGGCTTTTCGGACGTTAACCGTGGCGACTGGTTTTACGAAAATGTTACCGAAATGGCAGACAACGGATATTTAAGCGGCTATGAGGACGGAACATTCCGCCCGTCAGACATCATAACAAAGGCGGAGCTTGCGAGCGTTGTCGGCAGAGTCAGCGGACTTAGCGAAAAATCAAGTCAGAATAATCACTGGGCAGGCAAAATGATGCAGGCAGCGCTTGATGCCGGATATTACGATTGGGACGAAATTCCCCCGACAGGCGAAACATACGACGAGCCGATAACGCGTCAGCTTGCCGTAAAAATTGTTATGAAAGCATTTCTTCCGGACGCGGAGGGTGATTATAACAAGGTTTCAAGCAGTGCGAAAGATTTCGAGCAGCTTGACGGACGTTATTATGACAGTGTAATTGCCGCCTGCTCAAACGGTATTGTATACGGTGATGATTACGGCAACTTAAACCCAAAAGCATCGATAACACGCGCCGAGGCATGCGCGATTATTACGCGCGCGGCAAATAAAAAAGGAGATTTGCAGCCGTACGAGTCTCCGGCTCCTGCCGAGCCGCCGGCGCCGGTTACGGCAATAAGCGGCGGTGTCAGCGAAAACGGCTGGCTGCATGTTGAGGGTACGCGTATTATGAATGAACGCGGAGAGCCGGTGATTTTGCACGGAATGTCAAGTCACGGTCTGCAATGGTTCCCGCAATATGCGACAGAAAACGCGATAAAGGCAACTGCCGATTACGGCGCAAACCTGTTTCGCTGTGCGATGTACACCGCTGAAAACGGATATATTTCAAATAAGTCTGTTAAGGATACGCTTATAAACGCTGTTGACAGCGCGATAAGACAGGATATGTATGTTATTATCGACTGGCACATACTGTCTGACGGCGACCCGCTTTCACATGCTGACGAGGCAGTTAATTTCTTTGCGGAAATATCGGCAAGATACGCGGATAATCCGGCTGTGCTTTACGAAATATGCAACGAGCCTAACGGCTCTGTGACATGGGACGATAACGTAAAGCCTTATGCGGAAACAATAATTCCTGTCATACGCGCGAACACAAACGGTATTATACTGGTAGGAAGTCCAACATGGAGTCAGGATTTACACGAGGCTGCAAAAAATCCGCTTGAAGAAGAAAATATAATGTACACCTGCCACTTCTATGCCGGTACTCATACAGACCGGCTGCGTCAGAGGATTGTTGACTGCGGTCTGCCTGTATTTGTTACGGAATGGGGCACAAGCGCGGCAGACGGTAACGGCGGTGTATATATTGAGGAGGCACAGCGCTGGATTGATTTTATGAATGAAAAAGGTATAAGCTGGGCAAACTGGTCATTGTGTGACAAAAATGAAAGCTCTGCCGCACTTCGCGGCGGTACGGACGCAAGCGATGGTATCAGCGCGGACGAGCTTACAGAAAGCGGATTGTTTGTATTTAGCAGTTTTTAATGTTTGAATTTAATTTTTATGTGGTATATATTATATATTACAAAAGAGAGGAATTGAATTTAATTCCTATTTATGCCGGCGCAGGGCGGC
>CAZWLT010000115.1:0-3784 GCA_964634915.1 uncultured Clostridium sp.
ATACTTTATTTAGAAATTAAAAGTCTTTGTAAGCGGTTCTTTTGAATTCTCAGTAATATTTGCTTCATTTACCTCGATTGTAACCGGAGCGGACTTATCTCTCAGCTTGTATGCCTTCTGGACAGTAATCTCGTCGCCCTTGGCAACATTTTCGCTCATCGCAAGCATTTCGACGCCCTCTACCCCATCTACAACAGTTGGTCTAAGTCTTGAATCATCCTGATATGCTTCAACCTTAAAAGCGCCTGTAAACGGCATATCCGCGTCACCCGTATTCTTGTATTCAAACGATACAATAACAACATCCTCGTCCTGATAATTAATTACCTTTGCATCCCCGATGGACAATTTGGCATTGCCAAGCTCACCGTCATACAAATCCGAATCAGTATCAGACTTAATTTCCTGTCCCTCTACCTTATCCATATCTACCTGTTCCGAATATGCGGCGTTTTCATAAGCGCCGGACGCGTCCGTATTATTATTGCTATTATCAGTTGAGGAAGTCGTCTTATTACCGCATCCTGCCAGCGATGCCACAAGAATCAAGGCTGCCGCTATAATTGTTAAATTCTTTTTCATATAAAATTTCCTTTCTCTAAAAGATTCATTGATATACTATCACACGAAAATGAAAAAATCAAGTGTAAACAGAAAAATTCATAATCTATTTACATTGACATAACACTTTTTCCGATATATAATTAATATAACAGAATTGGAGTGATAATATGTACAAAATCAAAGCATGTATATTTGACCTTGACGGAACTCTTACCAATACAATCAATGCCATCGCCCATTTCGGCAACATGGCATTGGCCGCATACGGTATGGAAGCTCTTCCCGCAGAGGATTACAAAATATATGTCGGCGACGGACGTGACAAACTTATCCACAGGATATTGAACGCGCGCAACGCAGACACGCCAAAAATGTTTGAAAAGGTGCGTGACGTATATGATAAGAACTATGAAAAGGACTATCTTTACGACACTGACGCATATGACGGAATACGCGAGCTGCTTGCCGATTTGAAAGATAAGGGAATAAAAATAGCCGTATGCTCGAATAAGCCTGATAATGTGGTACATTTTGTGACAGATACAATATTCGGCGCCGATTATTTTGATGAAGTCAGCGGAGTTATAGACGGTATGCCGACAAAGCCTGACCCGTACACCGCGCTTGAGATAGCGAAAAAACTTGGCATAAAGCCGTCAGAATGTCTGTTCCTTGGTGATACCAATGTAGACATATTTACAGCGAAAAATGCCGGTATGACATCAGTAGGCGCGCTATGGGGATTTCGTTCAAGAACTGAGCTTATACAGGCAGGCGCAGATTACGTTGCTGAAAATCCGCATGTTATACTGCAATTAATTTAAAGGTGGAGGAACATATGAGAAAAAGCGGAATTTTAATGCATATATCATCATTGCCGTCTGATTACGGCATTGGCACAATGGGAAAGGAAGCATACAAATTTGTTGATTTCCTTAAAGACGCAAAGCAGAAATGCTGGCAGATACTGCCTGTCGGTCCGACAAGCTACGGGGATTCACCGTATCAGTCATTTTCAACAAACGCGGGAAACCCGTATTTTATCGATTTTGATATGCTTTCAGATGAGGGACTTCTGAAAAAGACAGACTACTCCTCATTAAATTGGGGTAAAGACAGTAAAAAGGTTGATTATGAAATAATTTATAACAATCGTTTCAAGGTACTGAGAATTGCGTTTGACAACTTTAAAAAGGGCGATATGAATGAATTCAACGCGTTTTTGCATAAAAATGAAAAATGGATTTCAAATTATGCCCTCTTTATGAGCATAAAAGACGAAAACAACGGCAAATCATGGCTTGAATGGGACGATGGACTGAGAAAACGAGATTCGCACGCGCTGTGGGAATTCCGCAGCAAGCATGAAGATGACATAATGTTTTGGGAATTTTTGCAGTATAAGTTCTTTGAGCAGTGGAACAAGCTCAAGAAATATGCAAACGAAAACGGTATATCAATAATCGGCGATATCCCTATATACGTGGCGCTTGACAGCGCGGAAGTATGGGTATATCCTGACCTTTTTGAGCTTGACGATGACCTTTTGCCGACAGCAGTTGCGGGCTGTCCTCCGGACGCGTTTTCACATACAGGTCAGTTATGGGGCAATCCTCTTTATAACTGGGAGCGTCACAGGGAATACGGTTATAACTGGTGGATTGACAGAATTGACGCGGCAACCTCTCTGTATGACATAGTACGTATTGACCATTTCAGAGGCTTTGAGGGCTACTACTCAATTCCATACGGCAGCAAGACAGCTGAAAACGGAGAGTGGAAAAAAGGACCGGGAATGGACTTGTTCAATGCCATAAAGAATGTGCTCGGCGACTTGCCCATTATTGCGGAAGACCTCGGTTTCCTTACAGAAGATGTACACAAGCTGCTAAGGGATTCAACCTTCCCCGGCATGAAAGTGCTTGAATTCGCGTTTGACCCGCGCGAGGAAAGCAGTTATCTGCCTTATACGTACACGCCAAACAGTGTTGTATACATCGGCACACATGATAACAATACTATTCTCGGCTGGCTTGATGAAATTGATAAGGACACAGTCCGGTTCTGTAAAAAATTCCTCGATACTGAAGATGATATTGTATGGAAGATGATTAAGACCGCTATGGCAAGCGTCAGTGATACCGCTATAATTCAGATGCAGGACTATCTTGAGCTTGGAAGCGAAGCGCGAATGAATATTCCGTCAACACTTGGCGGTAACTGGCAATGGCGTATGGGTAAACGCGATGCCACAAAGAAGCTCGCGGCAAAAATCGCCGACATAACACGCACATACGGAAGATGCGAAAGATAAAAAAGGGACTTTTTACAGTCCCTTTTACAGTCCATTTTAATATATACTCGTAAAAATTATAGAGCAGACTTTGCTGTTTCAACAAGCTTTGCGAAAGCAGCGCTGTCAGCGATAGCGATTTCCGAAAGACTCTTTCTGTTCAAATCAATACCGGCTTTTTTAAGACCGTTCATGAATGTTGAATAGTTCATGCCGTTCATCTTACAAGCGGCTGAAATTCTCGTAATCCATAGACGACGGAAATCTCTCTTCTTTCTCTTTCTGCCCACGTAAGCATTCTGCATTGAGCGCATAACAGACTGGTTAGCAATTCTGAACTGCTTGCTTTCAGCGCCGCGGAAGCCCTTAGCAAGCTTTAATATTTTCTTATGTCTTTTTCTTGTATTTAATGCGCCTTTTACTCTTGCCATTAGTTTCTACCTCTCTTTCGAATTATTTGTATGGAATTAGCTTCTTTATTACGGCAGCGTTAGCCTTTGAGCAGTAAGCCTGCTTTCTTAAATGTCTTTTTCTCTTTGTCGTTTTTTTGTTAAGAATGTGGCGTCTGAACGCTTTGTTCATCTTAACCTTACCGTTTTTGGTAACATTAAATCTCTTGGCGGCGCCTCTGTGTGTTTTAATCTTTGTCTTTGCCATTTTTTAAATTCTCCTTCCCGTGTATATAATAAGCTTTCCGTTTTTACTGCGCTATGGGGCTTATGAACATAGTCATATTTCTGCCCTCAAGCTTGGCGGGCTTATCGACCGTGCCGAACTCCTTACACTGCCGCGCGAATTTATCGAGCAGGATTACACCCATTTCCGAATGACTTAACTCACGACCTCTGAAACGAACCACAACCCTTACTCTGCTTCCGTTTTTCAGGAATTTTATGGCATGGTTGCACTTTGTATTAAAATCGTTGG
>CAZWLT010000116.1:0-3776 GCA_964634915.1 uncultured Clostridium sp.
GCCTTATACTTGATTTTGCCAAGCTTGAATATCTGTCCTCGGCGGGACTGCGCGTTCTGTTGGCGGCGCAGAAGGTTATGAACAAGCAGGGCGAAATGGTGATACGTCACGTAAACGAAATGGTTATGGATGTTTTTGAAGTGACCGGCTTTATAGATATATTGACAGTTGAGAATTAAACTTATGAAAACAACAAACGTAAAAGACACACTTATTGACCTAAATACTTTTGAACAGATTGAATTGAGTGATAAGGGCTATTTTGAAAAACTTCGTTTCTTGCCGGAAAATCAGTTTACGGCTCTTTCGTTCGAGTCAATATACACATGGAGAAACGTTTTAGGCTTGAGTGCCGTGAAGAGAGATGATTTCTGTGCGGTTTTCAGTAAACAGGATAACGGATTTTTTTGCCCTATGGGAGATATATCATCGTGCGAAGAATTTACTGACCGCTTGATACGGCAGAGAAGGTCTTTTAAAATAATGTATCTTTCAAAAGAACAGGCGCAGCGTTTGAAAACCGAAAAAGGTGCTGATGTTCGAATAAACAGGAATTTAAGCGAGTACATATATGACACAAAAGCGCTGGCGTTTGAAAATAAGCCGGTGTATCATTTCAGACGCAGAGTCAGGAATTTTCAAAAGAAATTTGAATACAGCGCAGACCTGATTACGAGCGCGGATTTGCCGGAACTATATCGGTTTGTATCGACGTCGGACGAATCTGACCGTGATGTACTCAAAAGCGCGTTGGATAACTATAACGCACTTGAAATGAAGGGGATTGTACTGCGCGGCGGCAAAAATCTTGCGTTTCTTATCGGGTATAAGAACACGCGGGATATGTTCACAATGTCGCTTGTAAAAGCCACACCCGAATGGCTGCATATTGCCGATGCAGTCTGTGAGCATGAGCTTGCAAAACGCATTTCGAAAGAATTTCCATATGTGAATATGGAGGAGGATTTGGGCATACCGGGACTTAGAACGGTCAAGGAACTGACAAATCCAATAAAAATGCTTGACGCATGGGAGGCGTGTTTTAATTGAGTATAAATAAGACGAACAATGGTGTAAAGGCTATGTCCGCGTATTTTTGCAATAGAATGTTTGCAAGAATGTTTTGTATGTCGGCATTTTCGGGAATTGCGCTCGCCGTTTCAAGCATAATAGATGCGATTTGCGTAGGCAGGGTAATCGGCGAAACAGGTCTTGCGGCTGTAGGAATTATCAGCCCGATTTATATTTTGTACAATGTTGTCGGATATGGCTTTTCTGTCGGAGGCTCAGTGGCATTTGCTCAGCTTATGGGCAAAGGAGATGAAAAAGAAGCGGTAGATCATTTTAATGAAATGATGATATTGCTTATGATTTTTTCAATCGTGTTTGTTGCGCTTGGAAATTTGCTGTTAAATCCTATATTATCGCTGCTTGGCGCCGGAAACACCGATGGCGAATTGTTTGGTCTTTGCAGGGACTATGCAAGTATTTTGATTACGGCATTTCCCGTGTTTATGATGAATTTTATGTTCAATGACTTTTTAAGATGTGACAACAACCAAAATCTCGCCACAGCCGCATTTGTAATAGGCTCGGCTCTTGATTTTACGTTAAATCTGGTGCTTGTTCTCGTGTTCGGCTTCGGTATAAAGGGCGCGGCATACGCGACAGTGATAGCTCAGCTTGTCGAAATGCTTATCGCTCTACCGCATTTTTTCCTAAAGAATAAAGCTCTTAGGTTCAGGCTTGTCAAGCTTGATTGGAGAAGGTGCTTGAAATCTTTGAAAACAGGTATTTCAACCTCGGTTGAATCCTTATTTATATTTATATTTATTTTGACGGCAAACCGCTTGTTACTAAGTAGCCGCAGCATTGACGGAGAGATGTATGTGGCGGTGCTTGATGTCGTTATGAATATTTCATATATAACAAACAGTATATTCATCTCCGCCGGAGAAACGCTACGTCCTCTCGCCGGTACGTTTTACGCGGAGCATAATCACTCGCAGTCGCGCTATATATTAAAGCTCTCGCTTTTATGGGGGTATCTTTTAAACAGCATTATAATATCTGTGATTTTCATTTTTTCAAAACAGTTTTCTATGCTGTTTGGCGTTACAGAAAGCGAAACGCTTGCCATATCAGAAGCGGCTGTAAGAATTTTTTGCGTTGGTGCGTTTGTTTCGGGTACGGCTGTTATTTTCTCGTCATATTATCAGTCTATAAATGAGGAAAATAGATCGGCGCGTATAACAATGCTACGTACTTTTCTTATTCTTCTTCCCGTTACAATCATATTATGTATTTTTAAACCCGAGTGGTTTTGGTATGCTATGCCGACGGCTGAAATACTGACATTTTTAATAGTCATAGCGGAAGCGGTAAAAACGCGGAAAAATATTACCGATGATTGTAAATACTTTTCCTATATGCTGTGTGAAATAGATAAGTTGGGCGAAGCTCTTGAACAGACGGAACAGTTTTGTATGCAGCAGAATATGGACGCGCGGCAGACTAATATGGTGCTTATGTTTATTGAGGAAACCTGCGACGCGATTATCCGCAACGCTTTTTGCGGTGATAAGAACGAGTACATTCAGCTTACTATCGTAACCGAAGAGAATTCCTTTGTGCTTCATGTCCGGGACAGCGCGGTTAAATTTAATCCGTTCGATATGAAAACAAAAAAGGTAACTAAATCGGAGGATGCCTATATCAATTCCGTTGGTATTCTGATGATGAAAAACAAAGCCAAAGAATTTCTGTATCGAAGTTATCAGGGCTTTAATATGTTGACTATAAAATTTTAAGGGCGGGGGTTAGTATGAAAAGTAAAAAACGAATTTCACTAAAAGCAAAGACCTGTATTTTGATTATTGTAATCACGGCTATTATGGTGAGTGTGTCATTGTTTGTGAGCTATGGTGTACATAAAAATACGGTGGACGATTATTATAAGAATTTGGTTGCACAGATTGGAAAAAGCGAATCAGCTTTGCTTGATGCGGATATGGTCGGTACGTTTGTCGAGCTTGTAGAAACTGAGGAATACCGTCAGGTGTACGATGCCGCAGTTGAAACAGATAATGAACAGGCGGTCATTGAATACCTTACAAAGAAAGGTTTGTATGACGATTACTTGGCGGTAAACGAGCAGCTTGACGAGTTTTGTTCAAATATGGATGTAAAATATCTTTATTTGGAGTCTGTACAGGACGGCTACAGCCTTGGACTTTTTGACCCGCAGGAGAGTATTTTTAATCTCGGCGTAAGAATAGAGAACGCGGAGGGCTTTACCCAATATACAACAAACGACGCTATCCCTGCGACAATTTCAAAAACAGAGTACGGCTGGCTATGTTCGGGATACGAGAGCGTTGTTACCGATAAAGGCGATAAGGTTGCCGTTGTGGGCGTTGATATTGACATGAATGAGATTATGCGTCAGCGAGCTGAATTTTTGAGAAACCTTATGATATCTCTCGGCTTGTGTGCTCTGGCTGCAATACTTTTCTCGGTTTATCTTATGCAGAAGATGGTAGTAAAGCCGCTTAATCTGCTCGCCAAAGCGACTAAGGGTTTTGTAAACAGCGACAATTATTCGCTCAATAACATTGTCGAGCTTCCTCTGCATACAGGAGATGAAATTGAGGAGCTGTATACGTCAGTACAAAAGCTGGAAAAGGATATTATTGCGCATATCGAAAACCTTACAGCGATTACCGCCGAAAAGGAAAGAATCGGCGCTGAGCTTGACATAGCGCGTCACATTCAGT
>CAZWLT010000117.1:0-3711 GCA_964634915.1 uncultured Clostridium sp.
ACACGGTCTATCTTGCCGCTTGGCGTATGCGGGAACCTCTCCATAGTAACAATTCTTGCCGGTACCATATATGCCGGAAGATATTTTTTAAGCTCCGTTTTGAATTTACGCGCCGCTATTTGAACCGATGTTTCAATAAAAAGCACAATCTCCTGTGTTTCCGCGTCAAACAGCGCGCACGCGCTTTGGATATTTTCAATAGCCGCCGCCGCGCTTTCCAAATCGCCAAGCTCTATTCTGTTGCCTCTGAGCTTGATTTGACTGTCCTTTCTGCCTACGAAAATTATATTGCCCTCCTCGTTTTCATATACAATGTCACCGGTGCGGTAAATCCTGTCGTGATACTTTGTATTAAGCGGATTTTGCACGAATGCTGTCGCGGTAATCTCCGGCGCGTTCCAGTAGCCAAGCGCAATGCCTGTTCCTCCTATGCAAAGCTCTCCCTGTTCGCCTGTCTTACACTGCTTATCCTCGTCATTTAAAATCAGCGCGCGCATATTATCGCACACCTTGCCGATAGGAAGCGTTTCATGATTTTCATACTCCCTGTCTACCACATAATACGTTGCAATGTCAGTTGCCTCAGTCGGTCCGTACATATTTACGTACGTACAGTCGGGCAAATATTTTCTCCATATATTAAGCTGAGTATTGGGCATTACCTCGCCCGCAAAAAGAATCAGCTTCATATCAGGTAAAGGTGTTTTTTCAAGCGCTCCGCTGTTTGCCGCGCTTATCATAACCGTCGGCACCCAGAAGATAACCGATATTCCGCTTTCAGCCATATAGTCCATAAGCTTTTCAGGATACATGAACAGAATTTCGGGAATAATCATAGTTTTCGCGCCTGTATAAAAGGCGATGTACATATCAAACACGGAATTATCAAAATGGAATGCCGACTGCATACCTATTATACTGTTTTCATCAATCGGGAACGTGTCGGCAATCCATTCAATATAATCAAGCACAGCCCTGTTTGAAATAGTAACGCCTTTCGGCGTTCCCGTTGAACCCGATGTGTACATAATGTATGACGGGTCAAGGTCACATACACCGTTAATCGCCTTATCAACTGCCTCATTATTAAGCTGTCCGTTTACCAAATCATCAAATATAAGTATAATCGTATCAAGATTAAGCGGCGCGAGCTTTTCCCTGCCTTCACTGTCTGTGATAATCGCCGCGGGACACAGATTTTCCACCGTCTTTTCCATTCTTGCCATCGGGATTGCGTAATCAATCGGCACATATGGAGAAGCGCTGTAAAGCGAACCCATAAAACCGATAATTGAATTTATGCTCTTTGGCAGGTACACAATCACAGGACTTTTTCTGCCTGTGGCGACTCTTTTAATAAGTTCACTGCCAACAATGCGGCTTTTTGTTCTTAAATCCTCAAAGGAAATCGCGCCGTCCTTATCCTCGAACACTGTTTTATTTTTAAACCTTTCCGCCGCCCGCTCCAGCAAACACACGGCGCTCTGCATTAAATAACTGTTCATTTTTATCCTTTCATTTCCCGATAACCCAAAGCCGTTTATTCAGACAGAAGCGATTTTTTCAAGGTTACTCTGTCAATCTTATCATTAGCCGTATGCGGGAATTTATCCATAACAACAAGGTCGCCCGGCAGCATATAGCTTGGTATATATTTCTTAAGCTCAAGATTGAATTTTCTCAGCTTGAATTCTTGTTCGCTTTCAATAAACATTACTATTTTCTGATTTTCCGCGTCAAACACAGCACACGCGCCCTTGACACCGTCAACGCACATCGCGGCATTTTCAATTTCGCCAAGCTCAATCCTGTTACCCTTGACCTTGACCTGATTATCCATACGTCCGATATAAATTATAAGTCCCTCGTCATTCACATACGCAAGGTCGCCCGTACGATAAATGCGTTCTTCATAATACGGATTTACAGGATTTTGCATAAATGCTTTTTCCGTAATCTCCCTGCTGTTCCAGTATCCGAGAGATACTCCTGTGCCGATAACACATATCTCGCCCTGCTCGTTTAGCTTTGCGATTTCATTCTTATCGTTAAGAATTATTATACGCATATTTTCGCAAGCCTTGCCTATCGGAAGCGGGTCGCTGTCTTTGAATGGTCTGTCCACGATATAATACGTGCATACGTCAGAAATTTCCGTCGGCCCGTACAAATTCGCATATGTGCAGTGCGGCTGTGCTTTTCTCCATATATTAAGCTGTGTATTCGGCATTACCTCGCCGCAGAATACAACGTTTTTAAGCTCCGGTAATTCAATTTCCGAAAGCGCGCCGGAATTTGCGACATTTATCATTACTGTAGGTACCCAGAAAATTGTTGTGATGTGATTATCGCGTACAAACTCAGGTAATTTCAATGGGAACATAAATAATGTTTCCGGAATTATAATCATCTTTGCGCCTGTCAAAAGACATGTGTATATATCAAATATGGAGTTATCAAAATAAAATGGCGCCTGATTGCCAAATACAGATTTTTCGTCAATGTCAAATGTCTTTGCAACCCACATCGCGTAATCGATTATACCTCTATGCGGTACCGTCACACCCTTCGGAGCGCCTGTCGAGCCGGATGTGAACATAATATAAATCGGGTCTGTGTCAACTGATGAGGAAAGCTTTTTTTCAATAAGCGCCTCGTCTGTTTCCTCCGCAACAATTTCTTCATAAATATGAATACTCATTGTTTTTGGAATATTCATTGTTTTAAGAGTTTCCATTCCCTTTTCATCTGTAATGATATGACCTCTGCCCTGCAGGCTGTCCACAATCTTTTGAATTCTGTTTGCCGGCATATCATATGCTGTCGGCACATATGGGTTCGCGCTGTACATCGCGCCCATGAAGCACACAAGACACGAAATGCTTTTCTTCAGATATACCATTACCGGCGACGGCATATAACCGTCCGGCGAAGTTTTTGCAAGCGCCGTTCCGACAGCCTTACCCTTCTTCTGCAAATCCTTAAAGCTTATATCGCTCCATTCGTCCGAAATTGCCGTTTTACTGCCGTATTTTTCGGCAGCCATATCCAATAGCTTTACCGCGGAATTCAAATGTACCATAATTTCCTCCATACACAGATTTTTACATACCAACTCATTTTAATTATAGCATTTTAACTATGACGTGTCAAGAGTATACGCGGTGCGCAAACGTGTAAGCTGATGTATAGAATTCACGTGAAAATCAACTAAATTTTTCTTGACAAACAATTATTACTATAATATAATAATATAGTTACCTGAAGTATGTTGAAATATTATAGCAACATATTTTATATATATTTGTCACAATGCTGACGTAGCTCAGTAGGCAGAGCACTTCATTGGTAATGAAGAGGTCGGCGGTTCGACTCCGCTCGTTAGCTCCATAAAGCGTCCACCAACGCTTATTAAAACTGCACTCCGACTTGGGAAATCGCTCAGGCCGGAGTTCTTTTTTTATCGGATTCCGCATGTTTTATAAAACAAAAATAACTCAAACTTTTGTTAAGGCGGTTTTTTGATAAAGTAATCCGATTTTTACAAAAACATTTCAATAATTCGCGGTACTATATTTATGAAAGACGTTTTTCAGGGGAGATGATATTATGGAGAGGAACAAAGTGTGTGAAATATTGTCCGAGAATATGGATAATATTTACGGATTTGCCTTGTCCCGAACAGGGAACAAAACAGAAGCCGAAGATTTG
>CAZWLT010000118.1:0-3709 GCA_964634915.1 uncultured Clostridium sp.
TTTCGTTTGAAAGCGTTTCCAAGCCCGGATATTTCCTGACCGCGTCAGACGGACAACTCGTTCTCTCAGACGGCTCGAACGCGGGCGCTTGCTCGTTTGAAATTCATACCCGGTAGGAATAAAAAATGCCGAATTTGCCATGGATTTTTTAACAAATTCAGCTTATCGGCGCGATTTTGACTTTATAAAGCGGCAGTAAACGCGGCAAAATGTTTTTTAAATCGGCAGCCTTGCCGCAAAACCGTCACTTAAAACAAAATAAAGAAAACTCCCAAATCACAGCTCAATTTTAGCTGTCTTTGGGAGTTTTTTGCGCAATATTTTTTGAAAGGCTATTTCAGCCGCTTTTTATTCAGCCGTTTATTTTCTTCAGGAATTTCTCATGCGCAGCCTTCAGCTCAATCGCCTTTTCCTCCGGCGCTGTCGGATTACAGTGCGCCCATGCGCCTGTTTCCGATGACGCGTTGAACTTAACCTTGTCCGCGCTTCTCATCGGCGGATAGAACGCGATATGGAAATGATAATAATCAGATACATCATCTCCGTTTACAGGATTCTGATACATACACATCATATACGGGAATGTGTAGTCAAACAGGCTGTCAAGCGTACCGGCTGTTTCCTTTAGTATCTTTGCGAGATTTGTCTTTTCTCTGTCTGTCATTTCGGTAAGATTCTGAATATGACGTTTCGCGGATATGTACATACCGTACGGATACTCGCAATAAAACGGAAGGAATGAAATAAAGTCCTCATTCTCTATAATAACTCTGCGTCCGTCCTTAACCTCGTCCTCCATCATGTCGCAGATAAGACAATGATGAGTTTCCTCAAAATGCTCCTTGCATGATTCCATTTCAAGCTCAAGCTTCTTTGGTACTACCGAATAACCGTAAATCTGACCATGAGGATGCGGCATTGTAACACCCACAACATCGCCTCTGTTCTCGAAAATAAACACGTACTTAATTTTCTCATCCTTGCTGATTTCAACAAATCTTTCCGTCCACAAATCAACAAGCTCTCTGATATGGTCTACCGGCAATTCAGGAAGTGTTACCGTATGCTCCGGCGAGTACAGAATAACCTCACACTTTCCGTATGAAGGCTTTGTTTTGTAAAGTCTTGTTTCAACATCGTCAGGCTCGGGCGGGTTCTGTGAAAGCGCGGGGAAATCATTGTCATACTCATATACAGTAAACTTATCCGGAACTTTTCCTGAACCCGGGCAGAACGGACACCAATCCTTCGGCATCTGCGGTCTGTTCTGACGGTGCGATGCGATCATAACCCAATCCTTTATAAGCGGGTTCCAACGTAATTCAGCCATTATATATCTCCTCCTCAAAATTTCATATTATATTTATTTTACACCAAATTCTTCCGATAGTCAATAATGAAATCATTCAAGTTCAAGAGTAAACGTAAATTTTGTATACTTCGCGTCCGAGCCTTCCTTTGTGTCCACGCTTTCAACCCATACGCTCTGCTTATGAAGGGACATAATATTCTTAACAAATGAAAGTCCCAGTCCCGCGCCGCTCTTTTCATTGACGCGCGACTTATCTGTTTTATAAAAGCGATTAAATATATTGCTTAAATCGTCTCCGCTTATGCCATCACCGAAATTACCGACGCAAAATCTTGCGCGTCCGTCCTCAATCCATGTGCGTATACCGATTGTGGTATTGGGATAGCTGAATTTTATCGCGTTATCGAGCAGATTTATTATAACGCGCTTTATAGCGTCCTTATCCGCAAGCACATTCATGCTTTCTTTCTCAAAGTCCACATTAAGCTCAAGATTTTTTTCATCAATCCTGTTTCCAAGACTTATTATACATATCCTTGTCAGCTCATTCAGGTCAAAACCCGTTATATTAAGTTTATATTCGCTTGATGACATCTTTGACATCTCAAGCATATCATTGACCATTTTTGTAAGACGTTTCGATTCGTCAAGTACAATCTGCAAATATTCATTCTTCTTTTCCGGCGGAATTGTGCCGTCCATAATACCCTCAACAAAACCGGATATACTTGTCATCGGTGTGCGCAACTCATGCGAAACATCGCTTATGAATTCACTTCGCGTTGCCTCAAGAGTTTCTATGGAATCCGCCATAAAGTTAAACGTAGACGCCAGCTGTCCCGTTTCATCATTGCTTCTTACCGGTACCCGCATATCATATTTGCCCGACGCAATATTTCTTGCCGCGGTATTTATCTCGCCAATAGGTCTTGATATTCGTTTCGACTGCATATATACAAGTACCGCCGCCGCAAATATTGACACAAGCGATGAAATCAGAAACATAGAAAACAGGCTGAATGTCGTTTTCCTTATATTAGGCAAACCGGTATTGAAAAACATCGCCGCGACCACTCTGCCCTGATAGCTTGCCGGTACTCCGACAACCATAACCTTTTTATCATATGTACCGTTAAATGTCGACCTTTCCTTTATGGTTTCCCCATTCATTACTGCCGCCACGTAATTATCCGGAACCGTTGTCACATTTTTCGTGCTTGCAAGCACCATTCCATCCGCATTCGCTATTACAATATCGGAATGAAGAAATTCCGCCCATGACTTTAAAATCTGCTTATAGCTTGTTTTCATACGGCTGTCATCGCCCTCTATTTCCATTGCGGCAGTCCAGTATTCTATCGTGTCAGATACCTTAATAATATCATCAACATGCTGATTTACAACGAACCTGTCCATGAATATTCCGGCGCTTGCCGATATTGACGCGAATACAAGCGCAAGTATTGTCGCATACGTCCAAAAAAGACGTCCCATAATACTTTTGAACATTATCTTACCTCGAACTTATAGCCGACGCCCCATACAGTTTTAAGCTGCCAGTTCGCCTCAACGCCTTCAAGTTTTTCGCGAAGTCTTTTTATATGCACGTCCACGGTACGGGAATCACCAAAGTAATCAAAGCCCCATACCTCCTCCAAAAGCTGCTCGCGCGTGAATACCCTGTTCGGATTTGACGCGAGGAAATAAAGAAGCTCCAGCTCTTTGGGCGGGATTTCAACTATGTTTCCATTTATTTTCAGCTCGTAATTTGAAAGGTTGATTGTAAGATTAGGGAATACAATCTCTTTCTCCGTATTTGTTTCCTTTGTGTCGCTTCTGCGCAGCACCGCCTTTACTCTCGCGATAAGCTCCTTCGGCTCAAACGGCTTTACCATGTAATCGTCCGCGCCAAGCTCAAGTCCGAGTACCTTGTCAAAGGTTTCACCCTTTGCCGTAAGCATTATTATAGGTATATTGCTTACGCGTCTTATCTCACGGCATACCTGCCAGCCATCCATTTCCGGCATCATAACATCAAGAATCACTATAGAGGGCGCCTCCGACTTGAACAGCTCAACAGCCTTTTTTCCGTTGTTTGCCACAACCGTTGAAAATCCGTCCTTTTCAAAGTAAACCTTTATAAGCTCTGAAATATGAGCATCGTCATCTACTATAAGCACTTTATTATTTGCCATAAAATTATCCTCCGTTTTAATAAATTATCCTATTTTAATTATAACACATTTGCAAAAAATAATAAAGAGTATTGCGAAAATGTTTTATATGTTATATGATAAATTCATGAAAATTTTACAAATTTATACTGCTCTTTTATATTTACGGTATATGAAAAGACGAAAAATTAGGAACATATTTTGTCAAATCCGTATCTTTTCT
>CAZWLT010000119.1:0-3687 GCA_964634915.1 uncultured Clostridium sp.
TACAAGTTTTCCGCAATCTCCAGTATTCTGTTCAATCTGTGATTTACGCCCGACTTACCAATCGCCGGATTTGTTTTCTCGCCCAATTCCTTTAAGCTGTCCTCCGGATATTCTTCTCTCAACTCGCCTATTTCCTTAAGCACATCCGGCAGCTTATCCCATTTTTTTGCGTCCTTTATACGTTTTATCGCAAACAAATGCTTTGACGATGCCTTAGCCGCTTTGTTCGTATTGGCATTCTCGCAGTTTACGCGTCTGTTTATTGTATTACGCATATCCTTTTCAATCTGCACCGTATACAGTTCAAACGCTCCCTGCGGCGCGCCCATATAACCAAGGATATCCGCAATCTTTTCACTGCCCTTTACGTATACAACGTAATAACCCTTTCGCTTTGTTATTTTCGTTTCAAAGCCGTCTAAATGCAGCATTTTCTGTAATAGCTTCGAGTGTTTTTCATTCTTCGTGTCAAACTCCATATGATATCCCTTTTGCGGATTTGTAACGCTTCCTCCGCCAAGAAACGCGCCCCTCACAAATGATGCGCGGCAACACGAAAACGGTATATCGCCGCTTTGCGATATACCGCCGCAGATATTCTCCGTTTTATAAATATCATCTATTTCAATGCGATATATTTTTGAAACGCGGCTTATATCGGTTTCTATACCGAACGAAGAAAAAATATTTTCTCTCACTCTCGCCGCGACACTCTCATTTTCCGTCGCAAATCTTATATTGCTTTCGCTTATGACGCCGCCGAACATCAGTTCGCCGGCAAGCTCATATGCTCCGCACTGCGGACAGCTATATTCCGCTTTGCAGAGTTTTTCTTTTATATCTGATGAAAAAGACATTATAAATAGTCCTTCCGTTATTTGTTTTCAAAATAGTTTATATCACTGCCAAGACGCATGATTGTTCTTGCGAGACGGCTAAAATTATGACGTATTTTATCATTGCGCACAAGCAGCAGATTACCCTGTACCAGCTTTGAACGTTTTAAAATCTTATTCGCGTCAATTTCAACCTCATACGCGTGTTCTTCGGCGTATATTTTTTTCAGTCCCTCGGGAATTATCGCGTTATTGGCAATAACTATGTCGGCAATACCCTCATACGAATGACATTCTATCGCTTCAAGATGGTCATTTGCCGTATAATTTTCGGTTTCGCCGCCCTGACTCATTATGTTGCACACATAAATCTTTACAGCCTTGCTTGCCTTTATTGCGTCCACAACGCCGTCCACAAGCAGATTTGGTATTATGCTTGTATACAGACTGCCGGGGCCCAAAACAATTATATCCGCCTTTTCAATAGCTCTTATAACACCCTCAACAGGCTTCGGTTTCTGAGGATTTACAATAAGACGCTTGATGCGGCTGTTTTGTCCCTCATGGTGTACGCCGATATTTGACTCACCCTCAATAATCGTTCCATCCTCCATAACCGCGCTTAATGTCACAGCCTCGTTTGTAACAGGGTAAACAGCGCCCACCACACCGGCAAGATGGCTGAATTTCTTCACAGCCTCATCAAAGCTCGACGACGTTTCATTTAACGCCGCAAGAAAGAGATTGCCAAGACTGTGTCCTTTCAGACTGCCCTCCTTAAAACGGAAATTAAGCAATTCGCCCATTACCGGATCAACCTCCGCAAGCGCGCTTACACAGTTGCGGACATCACCCGGCGCCGCCATTCCCAAATCGGTTCGCAGCATTCCCGATGAGCCGCCGTCATCCGCAACGGTCACTACCGCGGTGATGTTATGTGTATGTAATTTCAGACCTTTGAGCATGGTGGAAAGCCCCGTTCCGCCGCCAATCGCTACAACTCTTGTATCAGAAAGCATAGTTACAACCATTAACTCCTTTCATAAAAATACGTCTGCTTTTATTCCTTGCCGATATCCCTGTAAGTCACATTTACCGCATAATTCTTTGATTTCAGATAATCGGCAAGTTTATTTGTCATAGTTACGCTGCGGTGCTTACCGCCTGTACATCCTATCGCAATACTTAATGAAATCTTACCCTCCTCAATATAAAGAGGTATCATGAATGACATCATATCCTCCAGCTTTTCCATAAACTTCCTCGATGTCGGAAAGCTCATAACATAGTCCTGAACCTCTCTGTCATTACCTGTTCTGTGCTTCAGCTCATCAATATAAAACGGATTTGGGAAACATCTCACATCAAATACAAGGTCCGCGTCAAGCGGCATTCCGTACTTGAAGCCGAATGCCATGATATTGATTTCAAGATGCTGTCTTGAATCCGATGAGGCATAAATGCTCTTCAGCTTTTGCAGCAAGTCCTGCGTGCTTAAATTCGATGTGTCAATAACATGGTCCGCCGAATTATACAGTGCCGACAGCATTTTTCTCTCCTGCTGTATTGACGCGAGAAGTCCCGCTGAATTATCAAGCGGATGCTGTCTGCGTGTTTCCTTGTAACGCTTTACAAGCGTTTCATCATCTGCGTCAAGATACAATAGCTCACAGTCATATCCCTTATCTTTAAGGTCGTTTATCTGCACAAGAAGCTCATTTATCATATTACCGACGCGTATATCTATTACAAGCGCGACATTTGTGAAGTTTCCGTTTACAGCTGAGAGCATTTCCGCAAATTTGGGTATAAGAACAGGAGGCATATTGTCTATACAGAAATATCCCATATCCTCAAGAAATCTTATTACCTTTGTTTTGCCGCTGCCCGACATTCCCGTTACTATTGTGTATTGCATTTTATTGTTCTCCTATTAATCGCACTTCGGGTTCTAACCGAACACCGAATTTTTCTTCGACTGTATTTTGCACGTATTTTATAAGGTCAAGCACGTCCTTTGCCGTTGCTGTGCCTTTGTTTACGACAAATCCCGCATGCTTATCGCTCACCATAGCGCCGCCTATGCTGTATCCCATAAGTCCCGCATCCTGTATCAGCTTACCCGCAAAATACCCCTGCGGACGTTTGAAGGTGCTGCCGGCTGACGGCTGCGATAACGGCTGCTTTTCAGCGCGTCTGCGGTTATAATCTGTCATAAGCGCCTTTATATCGTCATAACTGCCGTTTTCAAGTTTTAATTTGCATGATAGAATTATATATCCGCCCTGCATAAATATACTGTGACGATATCCTAAGTCAAGCTTATCGGCAGTTTCTGTTTTAATAAGTCCGTCGGGGGCTATAAAGGTTACGCTTTCAATAATGTTTTTAAGCTCGCCGCCGTATGCTCCGGCATTCATATAGATGCCGCCGCCCAGTGTGCCCGGTATTCCGGCGGCAAATTCAAAGCCTGTTAGCTTAGCCTCAAGAATTTTCTTCGCCAGTACCGACATCAGTATTCCCGCATCGGCATATACCTCATTACCCTCAATACGGTACTTGGACATACCGTTTCCGATATGTATAACAACGCCTCTTATACCCCCGTCGCCGACAAGCATATTTGAGCCGTTGCCCATTATCATATACGGTGTATCGGTATCGGTACAGAAATGTATGATTTTCTCTATCTCCAGCGCGTTCTCCACATTCACAAACGCGTCTGCCTTCCCGCCTATACGGAATGTGGTATGCCTGCTCATTTCCTCATCAAAAAGGACATTGTCCGTAATGGACGAAAGTCTTTCTCTGTCTAACATATGTACCTCCATTTGTTCAAAGTTAAATTATT
>CAZWLT010000120.1:0-3676 GCA_964634915.1 uncultured Clostridium sp.
GAGTTACAATCTCCCGCTGAAACGTTGAATGACGGGGCAAAGCCCCTTATTGAATACCGGTTATCGTCAATATCCGATCAAAATAAAATTTGTTCGGATATTGACATGTCTGGCACCCCCGACCAGAGTCGAACTGGTGACTAGCCCTTAGGAGGGGCTTGTTATATCCACTTAACTACAGGGGCAAGTGTGCTTAAATATTATACTACATTATAAATATAATATCAAGTCCTTTACACATTCTTTTTTCTTGCCACAACCACAAACCTCTCATTTGATGTATGATAAGCACAGGTTGAAAGCGTAATAAGATTATCGCCGTATTCCGCTGTCACACCGGTATCATAGAAGGATACAGCCTTAACTTTGTTAAGATATTCGTTAAATCCGGATTCATCTTCTATATCCGCGTATTCATAATACTTAAATTCATTTTTTGACCCTACCGTTGTTGCGAAAGCGGCAATCACTTCATATCTGCCTTTTTTGTAAAGAGTATCATAATTTATTATTTTATGTGTATTATAATAATTCTTATCCTCATATTTTGCCACGGCTGCAAACATTGAACCGTTCTTCATATTATGCGCGTATATTACAGAATTGAACGATGTTTGAGCGCTTTGGTAATCAATAAAAGGAATACCGCAGAACTGATAGTTTTTATAAAAATCTTTATGCAGATAGAAATCATTATCCTTTGCCTGCACAACAGGATAATCTACAACAGTATCAGGGATATTCAGCCAACCGACCATATCGTTATTTTTGCTGTACAGTTCATAATACTGCTCAAGCATGCCGTTTTCGGCAAGTTTTTCCTCATAATTACCCATCGTGTCGGTTGAAGTATGCTCATCGACGATTTTCTTTAATTCGTCATATTCCGCCTGTGCCTTATGCGCATTATAAAAATACTTGCCGACATATCCTCCGCAGCATGCAAAAATCAATATTAAAAGGACTTGTATGACAGTCAGCCACTTCTTCACTATCATACACGTCCTTTCAGTTTAATTTTCTTTCTTCTTTTTAATTACAATAAGCGCTGCTCCGGCAAGCGCGGCGATAGCTAGAATTGAAACTCCGATTATCGGCGCGCTGTCGCCTGTTTTCGGATTGCTTTTATCCGTCGGTTGCGTTGTTGCTGAGGTCTTTGGTGTCGCGGTTGCTTTCGGCGTCGCGGTTCCTTTCGGTGTCGCTGTCGCCTTTGCGCTGCTGTATGGAGTAAAATTAGCCACATCATCTACAACTACTTTTTCGTCTTCCGCAAGATTTATAATGTACTCTGCCACTCCGTTTGACGTTTCATCATCTTTATCCTTTAAGGCTATTGTAGACTTCAAAGCTCCGTCTGTAGCATACACATGCACCTTGCCGTTTCCTGTCATAGTGTATCTGCCCGGCTCAATATCCTTACCGCAGATATACTCGCCTTTTTCAAGCGTTACAGTATCCTTTGAGTCTGCCTTCGGGGTACTTTGAGTCTGCGGCTTAGCTTCTTCCGTCGGGATTATCGCAATGTCCGAAACAATCTGCCAGTCAAGCTTTTCTGCTTCATCCGCAATTGAATTTTTATCCATATCCTTATTTACCGATATGGTCAGGTTAAAAATCTTATTCTCACTGCTGTCGGACACGTTCAGCGTTCCCAGCGGCATATCCTTATATGTTTCGCCGCCGCCAGCGCTCTCGTCATCTTCGTATGTATAAATCACATTTCCGTCCCGGTCGGTAATTTTTATGTTGTAATAATCAAGCGCGGATATTTCATCGGGTGACGGTGTCGCTGCTATTGCCTCCGGTTTTTCATCGGATGCCGCCTTTTCCGGAATTGCAAGTCTTAGCTTAAAAGCGACAGGCGCATTATTTGCGCTTTCGCTTGTTATTGTAAGCGTCTGAACAACCGAGCTCTGTTTTCCGATATCCTCAAGTTTTGTCATAAGACTCTTTATTGATTTAACATTTTCCCCTGACTTATCAGCGTCATAAGAATAAGAAACAGGTTTTGAATCTGACACATTGTTCTTTATTGAAATATTCGATGTCGCCGCTATTGCGGTCAAGGACAAGCTGAGAACCGTCAATACAGCCATTATACTGCCGAGCAATTTTTTCATTTTTATCGCTTCCCTTTCAAAATTCATATGTACATATTTATTATAACACATTCTATCCCGTTTGTCACTATAAAAAATTTATTTATTATTAAATGCAATTCCTTGAGATATCGGGAACTTTATGGTATAATAGCAGTATAATCCAATCAGGGAGGTAAATTATGCTGAAATATGAAAAGCTATCTGATGAACTTCAGCAAAGAATCAATACAGAAATATTCGGCGGCAAAGGCTTTGACGATAAAGCAATAAGGCGACGTAATTCATCGCACGATAAAGCCACATTGTGGAGAGGCGCATTTGTGCGCGATACGGAAAAGATTATGCACAGTCCCTACTACAACCGCTACGCGGATAAAACTCAGGTGTTTTCTTTTTATAAAAATGACGATATATCTCACCGCGCTCTGCACGTACAGCTTGTTTCGCGTATTGCGCGCAATATAGGCAGGCTGCTCGCGCTTGACCTTGACCTGATAGAAGCAATATCGCTCGGACATGACATAGGTCATACGCCATTCGGTCATGCCGGCGAGAAGTTTTTAAACGACATATATCACGCGAATACAGGCAGATATTTTAACCATAACGTGCACAGCGTGCGTGTGCTGGACAAAATCTTTAGTCTGAATATAAGTTTGCAGACGCTTGACGGTATACTTTGCCATAACGGAGAATTTGAGTGTAAGGAATACTATCCTTCAGCTTTGACCGATTTTGATGATTTTGATAAAAAGGTTGAGGAGTGTTATACAGACAAATCCGCAATAAAACGCCTTATCCCCTCCACTCTTGAGGGTTGTGTCGTGCGTATATCAGATATGATTGCGTATATCGGCAAGGACAGGCAGGACGCAATAAAAACAAAGCTTATCGAAAGCGAGGACATATTTGAAGAAAACGAAATCGGCAGACACAATGCAACAATCATACACAATCTGATTGTAAATATCGTTGAAAACAGTTACGGCAAGCCATATATACGGCTTGACGACGCGCATTACAAGGCTCTTAAAGAGAGTAAAAAGGACAATTACGAAATTATATATAGAAACCACAAAATTTCAGATATATACAATAAGCAGATACAGCCAATGTTTGAAGAAATTTACGGCAAATTGCTTGACGATTTAAAGAACAGCAAAAAATCATCGCCTGTTTTCAAACATCATATAGACTTTGTCAATCACGCTAACCGTTTTAACGGCTATGATTATACAAAAAACAGTGATTGCGATGACATTGTAACAGACTATATCGCAAGCATGACCGATGATTATTTTATTGATTTGTATGAGTATCTCTTCAACAAGAAATCACCGGTACAATATATTTCATATTTTGAAAATGTTTAAAAAACAGTTTTTTTAGAAAAAGTATAAATTTACTATTGAAATTTAAAAAGATTTAGTGTATAATATTTATAACATTGTTTGAATACAATGTTACGTTCATATACAACAAAGCCACCGGAGTGATAGAGTCGGTGGCTTTGTTGTATTCTTTAATAAAATTTTCATTCAGCATAAAAAATCCGCTCTTTAAAAGCGGATTTC
>CAZWLT010000121.1:0-3603 GCA_964634915.1 uncultured Clostridium sp.
ATTTTAAAGGTTAAAACATATTAACGTCTTATCTGCCCACGGTAAGACGCTGAATATTTTTCATTAATGTTTATGGGCAGGAAGGCTATGGAGATTTATATGGAAAAATACGGCGAGGTGCCACCGAGATTTACGAAAAAGTGGTGGGAGTATTTCTGGTATTATTACAAATGGCATGTGATTATAACAGCGGCGGCGGTAATTATTGCGGCGGTAACAATCACGCAGTGCGTCAACCGTCCCCGATATGATATGACAATGGTATATGCCGGTCATATGAATTATTCCGACAATCAGAGGGAAAAAATGCAGGAGGTTATGTCGCCGTATGTTTCCGATGTAGACGGCAACGGAAAAAGCGCGGTATTTTTTCAGCCGCTGATGTTTTCGGACGGCGCGGGAAATGAGGACTATGATTATGCCATACAAACGAAACTCGACCTGACATTTGTTGATGATTACACGTTCATATATCTTATGGACGAGATTGAAGCGAAGCTTTATATGCAGCGTGACAAAGTCGATGATATGTTTGAGAATACAAATCTGTATGCCGAAGGTACAGACGCGGAAATTATCCGCGCCGAAAACGGCAATGGTTATGCGGTAAGCCTTAAAAACAGCAAGCTGTTAAAGGACAACGGAATTTACTGTGATGATGTCTATGTGCTTGTCCGCAAAAATACTGAAAAAGATGAGAAGAATAAACAATCGCATGATGACGCTCTGAAAATTGCTGCCGAGCTTATAAAATAATCATGCGTGAAGGAGGAGCGGCGTGGCTGTAGTCAAACCCGAAATAATAACAAGCGAATATGAGATGTTTTCACGCTATCGGGAAACAGGGGATACACAGCTCCGTGACGAGCTTGTGTCCTCATACATATACATTGCGGAAATTCTTTCGCGCAAATTTGTAAACCGTGGTGTGGAATATGACGATATATACCAGGTAGCATGTCTTGGAATACTTTACGCGGTGGAACGGTTTAATCCCGATAAGGGCGTCAAGTTCGCCACATTTGCCACTCCGACCGTTATGGGCGAGATACGCAAATATTTCCGTGACAAGGGTAACTTTATCCGTATACCAAGACGCCTTTATGAGATATTCTATAAGGCGGAAAAAATCCGCCGTATGTCAAACGGGATTTCGCAGGAGGAAATTGCAAGAATCCTGAATATACCGGAAAAGACGTTGGAAAGTATACACGAAATCGGTGATATTTCTTTCATACAGTCACTGGAATATGAGGCTTACGCCGACGGTGAAATGGCGCTTTCAAATGTAATCGGCGCGGACGACAAGCATTACCTTATGATTGAAGAAAAGGATTTTGTGGAATCATGTATGGCGAGTCTTACGGATACCGAACGCAAGTTTGTGCAATACCGTTATTATGAGGAAAAAAGCCAGAAGGAAATTTCTGAAATAATGGGTACTTCGCAAATGCAGATTTCACGAATGGAAAAAAAGGTGCTGAAGAAATTAAGGGATATGTATTTTAAAGACTGAAAGGAGATAAATTATGCTTACAGATAAGAAAAAGGAATTTATTGAATTTATGATGGAGTCGGATGTTCTTCGTTTCGGTGATTTTGTGACAAAGAGCGGCAGAAATACTCCGTATTTTGTAAACACAGGAAATTTTCGGACAGGCAAGCAGATTGCGGCGCTTGGCAAGTTCTATGCCGCGCTTATAAAGGAAAACTGCGGTGAGGACTTCGATTGTATGTTCGGTCCCGCGTATAAGGGTATTCCTCTTGCGGCGTCCGCCGCCGCCGCGCTTTATAACGAATACAAGATAGACAAGCCATATTTCTTCAACAGAAAAGAAGAAAAGGATCACGGCGAAGGCGGTTCGCTTGTAGGCTACAAGCCGCAAAACGGCGACAGGGTTATTATCATTGAGGACGTTATCACAGCAGGTACAGCAGTACGCGAAACAATGCCGATTCTTAAAAATGCCGCCGATGTTGAAGTGAAGGATATGTTTATTTCTGTAAACCGCTGTGAGGTCGGACAAAATCCTGAAAAGACAACCATCATGGAAATTATGGAGGACTTCGGTATAAACATTCACGCAATCATCACTGTACAGGATATTTATGAATATCTTAAGCAGGACGGCTCATATGCTGATATACTTCCTAAAATGGAAGAGTATATGAGTGAGTATTGCGTATTTAATTAAGGAGTGATTACTATCAAACGGCTTTTAAAAATACTTATTCCGCTTGCGTTGCTTATTATGACAGCATTGACAGCACACGCGTATAATGTTGTCAATCTGCCGGAGAGCATGACGCTTGCTGACGCAATGGGAATATTCAGCGCGGACGAAATAACCGCAATAACAGTATCGGATATATCTGACGGAAGATATACAAGATTAAACGATAATCAAATTCGTGAGTTTTATAATACCGTAGAAAGCATGGAAGTATACAGGACGGTCAACCCGACTCCTTTCCGCGGTCTTGCGGTAAATATATATGTCGGTGATAATGCCGTAACCTATTGTCTGAATTCAGGCATACAGCTTGGACTTTACGGCAATGAAAACTACATATGCTATAAACTTTCCGATGATGACACGGAAAAAATCATGTATCTTGACGATACATATTGGGATGAGGAAGATAAGGCAGGCGGAGAGTTTGTTCACTGCAACACATCAAGGGATTTTCTCAAGCTTCCGGAGGAGCCGTGGGCACAGCCGTATGCCAAAACGGCGGCGGCAGAGAGTCTTTTGCCGTATGAGTTCACAAATATTTATTCGGAAAACATTTCACGCGAGCAATTCTGCAAATTGCTTGGAAATATGATTGCGGTGAAAGAGAATTACGCGTCCATTGACGAGTATATGTACGATAAAGGTATTGTATATCTGAAAAATGTTTTTGAGGATTGCAGCGGTGTGGACAATTCCGTTAATATTCTTTACGCGCTTGGCATTGTAAGCGGCCGTGACGATACGCGTTTTGACCCATACGGTTCCATCACGCGCGAGGAGGCTGCGACAATGCTTTGCAGACTGGCGGAAATGTACATATGGATAGGTACTGAAACAGACCTGACATATGAGGACAGATGGAGTATATCAGACTGGGCAAAGTTCTATGTCACATGGACAAACGAATACGGCATAATGACAGGTGTGAGCGATACTGAATTTGCGCCGCAGGGCGAGTATACAGTTGAACAGGCGATATCTACGATTGTAAGACTGTATGATATAATACAATAAACTAACGGCGGCTATGCCGCCGATTGCGGTTGCACCCGGTCCCATAAAGCAGACAGACGAAAAAAGAAAAAAATTTTTCTTGACTTTTGATTTGTTTTTGTGCTATAATCTAATAAAATTGAACAGGATTGCTTAACCTACGATACAGAAGTCAGGCTTCGACACGATACAGGAGCATTGTAACCTTTTGTATCGTTTTTTTGCGCATACCGAAAGGTGTGCGCTTTTTTAATGCGAATATTAAAAGATGTTCAGTTTCAACAGGAACTCCCTGTCAAAACACAAATGGAGGTTTAAAAATGGTCAAAAAAATCATTGGCTGCCTGAGAGAATATCGGGCAGCCGCCATCGC
>CAZWLT010000122.1:0-3585 GCA_964634915.1 uncultured Clostridium sp.
AGCTTTGCGTTTTCTTCATCAGAATGGAACGCGGGCGAATACTTGTGCATTGCCGGCCACAAATAATTTGCCTTTAATCTTAAAAGCAGTTCAAATATCTTTTCATAAGTTTCGTGAGTCATAGCGGTTCCATCGTCGCTCATACTCTTTGACCACTGATTAAGATTATATTCATCGTTAAGGAAAATACCTCTGTATTTAACCGATGACGAGCCCTCGGTATAGCCCTCCGGCGGAAGATTTACATACAGATTATCGGCATGTACAGGTGCCGCGTCCGCCCAGAATTCCCATGGAGACACGCCCATTTTTTCACACAAATCGTAAATACCGTAAATTGTGCCGCGTTTGTCTGAACCCGCGATAACAATTGTATCATCGACATTCTGAACAGTGAATGCTTCCCATTCACCCTCGATTGCGCTTGTGTCAATGTCGCCGCTTAACGCAAGCGTATCAACAGCATTGCTCTCGCCGATTGTTCCTACCACAATGTCAACTCCGTCAAGAACGGCCTCATACGGTGAATACAGCTTCTGTATATCAGCCACAGGCTCCATATCCTTCCATACAAAGCCCTTGATTTTACCGCCGGCAGGCTTTTCAATTACGGTATCAAATTCAAAGCCGCTGACCTGTCCGCCATTTTCATTTATACCTTTATCGGCCTTTACCACCTTTGAGAGCGTACCGTCGTGATTATATGCCGCAATATAGGCGTCCGCGTCACTGTCAACAGCTTTTTCAAGAGTCATTGTCGCGCTGCTTTCGCCGATGACTATTCCGCTCTTTCCCTCCGCGGCGGCAGTTTCTATCTGATTTGTAATCTCAGCCGTCACGTCCGTTACACTCTTAATGTCCTCTTTGAGGTCACCCGCTGCGCGGATAACGCTCTTTTCATCATTTGAATCAACATAAATTTTCGTAGTCTTGTCTTGTCCGGCAATCTTTACACCGTCTGTAAGCGAAACATATCCCGATACGGAATTGTTTGCTTCAGTTTCCTCCGCGTGTGACGTAATCACCGGCAAAGCGGAAAGTGCCATTGCTGATGCAAGTAATGCGCTGATACCTTTCTTTAACATAATAATCTCCATTCTGCCGCCCTGCGTCGGCGCAAATAGGAATTAAATTCAATCTCTTGTCGCAGGGCAAGGAATGACAAGAGATTATTATTGCGCATGTGCGTTTTGCGAGACACAGTCGAGCAAAAAATCGCACGCGCGAATTTAATCCTGCCGGAGGCTAACGTGAAAGGAACTTTCACGTTAATTCCTCCATAATAAACTATATTAATTAAAGTATATAATAATTTATTTAAAAAATCTAATACTATATTGCTTTTTTTGATAAATTATTGTACTATATTAATATAAGGCGGTGTTAAAAATGAAAACAGGATATAATCTGATAAACGAATGGTTCACTCTTGAGCACGATACTCATCCGGCGGAGCATTTTATGTCAAGACTGCATTATCATAATTCATACGAGATGTTTGTTGTGATTAACGGCTCAACGACCATGCTTGTAAATAACAAGCTGATACCGTTGAAAAAGAATGATATTGTATTTTTGAAGCCGGATGATTTGCATAAAAATAACGGCGGCGCAAAGCATGAGCGTTATGCCCTGCATTTTACAATGAATTATCTCCATACATATTTTACGGACGCGGCGATTAATTCAATCATACAGAATTTTGACAAAGACAAGCTCACATTCACATCGTCCGCATTCGCGGGCATACACGAGCTTTTAAATAAAATTGAGCGTAATGAAAAATATGCTTACATATATATAGCGGAAATAATGTCGATAGTGGAAAACAAAAAAAATATATTATATGAAAAAATAAACCGCGACAACAGCACGGTAAATTCTATCCTTGAATATATTCACAGCAATTACGCGGATATTTCCGGACTTGACGATATAGCGCACGAGATGCACATAACAAAACAATATATGTGCCAGCTTTTCAAAAAGCACACACTTGTTACCATATCCGACTATCTCAATAATGTGCGTATAAACAATGCCTGTGAAATGCTCCGCAAAAGCGATATGAACGTTACGGAAACAGCCATGCGGTGCGGATATAATTCACCTATGTATTTCTGCAAGATTTTCAAAAAAATAGTGCATATGACGCCGAATGAATATAAAAAACATATGGAGAATTAAAAAGCGAACAGAACCGGTAAAACGGACAATAGAAAAAACGCCTCATAGGAGCTGTATATTATCCAAATATTTTTTTACCTCGTCAATATAAATCACGCCGATTTCACTTAATACGCTTCCCTTTTTGGTAATATATCCTATTTCCATAACGCTGTTATGATTTGCCGCGTCATCCTGAAACGGCACGGCTATATAGTCCCCGCCGTTCAGTTCCTCGCAGATTATTCCCGAACACAAGGTATATCCGTTTAACCCGACCATTAAATTAAGCATAGTCGCTCTGTCGCACGCCTTTATCGTTCGCGGATATTCGTTGTCCGTAAGAATTTCCTCCGCGAGATACGACGACTCCTGTTCCCCTTGTTCAAAGGATAAACACGGATAATCCTCCAGTTCTTTTAACGTAATTGAGCTTTTATCGGCAAGAGGGTGGTTTTTCCATATATAAACATAAGCGTTGCACTCAATAAGCCGGTGAAATTCCAGATACTGCCCATTAAGCATTTTCTCGATAACCCTGCGATTATAATCACTCATATAAATTATGCCTATCTCGCTCTTAAAAGCGCCTACATCCTGTATCACGTCATATGTTTTTTCCTCGCGCACGGCAAATTCATATTTTGTTGTGTCAAACTGCTTGACGGTTTCCACAAACGCTTTTACGGCAAAGGAGTAGTGCTGTGTGGATATGCCGAATTTTCTCTTGATATTTTTCACATCGGTATACTTTCCCATGAGAAGCTCATATTGCTGATATACCTGACGCGCGTACATTAAAAATTCTTCGCCCTCATTTGTTTTTATCACGCCCTTGCTTGTACGCTTGAATATGGCAATTCCCGTTTCCCTTTCAAGCTCCTTTATCGCGTTCGTCAAAGACGGCTGAGATACAAACAGCTTCTCCGCCGCCTTATTCATCGACTTTGTTTGCGCTATTGTAAGCGCGTAAAATATCTGCTGCAGTGTCATAATTTACTCCGTTAACATTTCTCCGTCCGCGCAATCTCTAAATCTGGTAAGTATAATCATCGGGGATTCTGTATTCCGTCGGCGTTACTCCGTATTGTTTTTTAAATACTCTTGAAAAATATCCTATATCCTTATAATCCAGTCTTGCCGCGATTTCAGACACCTTCATTGATGTGTTCTGCAAAAGATACGCCGCGCGTTTGAGCTTTACCACCGTAAGATAGTCAACAAACCGCAGCCTTGTCTGCACCGAAAAGACCGTGCTTAAATACGAGCTGTTTATATGCAAATCCGACGCGATCGTTTTTTGTTTTAAATCGCTTTCGGGATTATTTAAAATATGCAGAATTACCTCTCTGATTTTTTCATTGTTAACAGCCGGAAAAAGCTCGCAATATTCTTCAAACAATTCCGTGATTTTATTCT
>CAZWLT010000123.1:0-3559 GCA_964634915.1 uncultured Clostridium sp.
CCGCAATAGGCTTAACCTTATATATTCTACGCGAAAATTTTATTAATAATTCATGCTTGACTTTTTTTGAATAATATGTTATTTTATTATAGTAATTTTTAATATATATTTGTAAACGACACATGTTATACTTTATGTATGTAAATCTGATCACGGTACAAATTCCTGATCGATTTTCCGCAGTTGTATTATGACATGTGTATTTTTTTATGAAAAAAGGAGGATTTTTATGCCAAGAAACCAATTTCAAAGGATGATTTTCGCGCTTATAACAGTAATTATCACAGTACATGCTTATGTATTCTACAGCTTATATGTCGTGAACGGGGAAACACTTATGACGATTACAGAACAAAAAAGCGTGCTTGACGCTATAAACGCGCAGGGCGGTGTCTATATGTTCGGTACTTTTCTGCCAATCTGGGGAACAATTCTTATAGAATTCTGTTTCGCTTATTTACTTGAAGTTGTTATGGGAAGTCCGTTTTCATTCAAGCTCGCGTCAAAAGTATTTGATCCGTCCGCAACACACCCTGTTCTGTTTGAAACGGCAATAATATGCGCCACTGTAGGTCTTATGTGTCCGGCAATGAGCTTTATTGCAGCGTTTCTGTATTATCCCTATTACGCGGGATTTGATATGCTTACACTGCTTGCAAACTGGATAAAGCTTGTGTGCTTCAATTTCCCGTTTGCATTCTTTACCCAGCTATTCTTTATACAGCCGGCGGTACGCACAATTTTTAAAACGCTTTTCAGAAAAGATATTGTACTCAGACAGAATATCAATTCGTAAAACGAGTGCCGCAGAGGTAACGAAGTAAACAATAATGATAGGTATTGCATATTATATGCCGGACAAGCGGAAAACGAACAAGAACTACGCCGTGTCATGGCGGCGTATATGCAAAAAGGTCATATTCCATTGCCGGAATGTGACCTTTTTGTACACAGTCTGAAGCTGTCGGTCAATCCGACAGCTTTTTATCATATAAAACACAGAATGAATGGTCTCTGTCACTGTAATTCTTTTTCGCAATCAAAGCGCAGTCAAATCCATAGCCGCCGTCCTCATTCTTACCCAGCACATATACGCCTGTTCTTACAATGAGATTTGAACCCGGATATTTTTCATTCTTCTTTTCAAAATATCGTATATCTTCCTTGTGATGTTTCTTTAAAAAGGAATATTCTCCCTTTTTTGCGCGAAATGCAATATAAAACGTGTCCGTGCCGTCTAAATGCGTTGCCACACAATATTCGGTACTGTAAGCGCTCTTAATTTTTTCGCCATAATCAAAAATAATCTTATCTCCTGTTTCATAACCGAACTTCATATTAACGTTAATGAAATTACCGATATCCGTATTCAGCAGAACTATATCCTCATCATTCTCATTCGCGAGTTTTCTCAGACGTCCAAGCTGCACATAAAACTCCGCTAAAGAATATAAAGTAGTCTTTCTGTCGTAATTGAGCAATCTCTGAAGTTTAATCTCATTTTCAGACTCCCTGTTCGTCTGAGATATATACATCGTCATCAATTTTGTCGCCACATTCAGCTCTTCACATTCTTCACGCAGCCACACATGCGATTTGTCAAACCTTGTGCAAACAAACATATAGAAAACGTCATCGGTGGTCGTATCGCCAATATAAACAACATTGCGTTTCATATTCTTTTCAAATTCACGCATGAATTTGGGTGAAAATCCGGCAATATTTTCAGGACACACCATAAATATTGATTCTTTCTCGAAGAAATTACGGAAACGCATAATATCCGAGTGTACATAATATCCGCTTCTTCCGGAGCTGTTATGAAAATCAGCGTCCTTGCACCATTCATATTTAATTGTTACAAGGTCCTCAAGACTGTTAACCTGCATTATCTGCATCCAGTCAAAACAAAATCTTTCAGTTATATATTTGATTATGCTGTATACTGTCGCTTCACTTGTTTTGGCGCTTGCTGAAAGTTCAAGAAATACCTTCATAAGGTCCTTTGAATTAAGAATTTCGGAGTTATTTTCCTCCTCTTCTTTTTCATAGTCAATAGCATGACTGTTTCCGTCCGCCATATCATCAGTGTATATACACCATTTCGCCTTACCGCTTTTCTTGGCGCTGTATAATGCCTTGTCAGCCCTTTCAAACATTTCTTTGTATTCCGGCTGTTTTTCAAAGCTTATTCCCGTTGATATACCTATACTTGCTGTCACTTCAGCGTTGTCCGCCGTGTGAAATTCCCTTATTCTTGACAGGATTTCATCCGCTTTCTGCTCTATTTCTTCAATTTCAGACGTATGTATGAAAGCAAAAAATTCATCGCCGCCGTAACGCCCCGCGAAGCCAAAATTATTTACAACGTCTTTAAGCACGCCGGCTGTCATTTCAATAACAGCGTCGCCATAAAGATGTCCGTATGTGTCGTTTATACTCTTGAATTCGTCAATATCCATAACAAGCAGCGCATAGTCGCGTCTGTCAGGATTGTTTCTAAGGTATTTGTTTATACGGCTTACAGCCGCATTTCTGTTATATATTTTCAGAACGGGGTCAAGGTCATTCTTCTCACGAAGTTCCTTCTCGCGCATTTTTTCTTCGTTTATATCGGAAATAACGCCAAACACGCGTGAAATTTCACCGGATTTATCAAACTCAAATTGTCTGCGTACCCTGTACCATTTCCAGTCCTTATCATGCCGCAGCTTCATTCTTGCCGACAACGTTCTTTCTTCGGGATTATATAAATTCCTGATGAAAAAATCTTTATCCGCCTGATATACAGCTTTTTCAAACATAATCCCGCAGGAAGTATTACCGCGGATTGTTTCAACTTCATTGTCATTTTCTTTCGGAATATAAATAACATACGAATTCTGCTGAACACTATCCTCAAAAACAATGTTCTTTGAATTACACAATGCCATCACAAATCTTTCTTTTTCCTTCTGCGTTTCTTCAAGTATTCTGTACTTTTCAGTTTCGTCCCGCAAAACCCCAATGAAAGTATAAGCCGAATAATCCGATACTGCCATGGATACCTTGAGTTCCTTGCCTTCTGCTGAATGACAGCCATATAAAATACTGACACTCTTACTGTTTTTAAGCCTTTCTCCCAGACTTTCAAGCATCGGCTTATCTTCATCAAAAATATTAAGAGTTAAATAATTATCATTCGAAAAATGATTATAATACTCATCATTTGCGCAGATAATCTTCCAGGGGGCATCTTTTGAAAATGTAACCATTCCGCACGGCACGTTATTGAATTCTTCATTAGTAAAAAATTTCTTTTCCATACGTTCGCCTCCTTAATGTACTTAAATTAATTTTATCATAAATTATTCACGAAGTAAATAATTGTACGATTTTTTTAAGCCGTCACAAGCAAAATCTGTCTGTTTGTACAAAAAAAATCGCAAAATATTGTGTAATTATACTATGCAATAAAATAACCGTACGCATGTGGCGGTGCGATTAAGTCATGAATTAAAATTGCTGTTATTAACTTAAACATTGCAAAAATTGCTGTGATATGTTATAATTACAGTAC
>CAZWLT010000124.1:0-3507 GCA_964634915.1 uncultured Clostridium sp.
CGCAAAAAGCAATACGAATATTACAGGGACAAGTTATTGACTTTTAAAGAGGTGAGAATATGAGTTCAACAGATATTATATTAACTATTGTCGGCATCTTGCGATACAAGGGACGCTTTCCATTCTCCGCAGGGCGGCAGCTAATATGTGCAAAAGAGCCTGAAAACCGATTTGATAATAAGGCTATCAAGGTTCTTGATATGGGAAATATAAAAGTCGGATATATAGCTAACAATCCGAATACGGTTTTGGACGGTGCGTCTTTGGCGAGTGAAGTATATGATCTGCTCGGCGATTACTTTGTAATTGAAGTTATATGTTCAACAGAGTACAATGTTACCTGCAAAGTAATTGAGCCTGATTTTAAGACAAAAAAGCTGATAGAAGCATTTACTATTGACAGGTTTGATCCGGCGTATCCGTTCGCAGACGAATATCCGCCGGAGTTGCCGTATCCTTACGACTATTGCGAGTTCCCGTTTGAATATGACTTGGTTGATATAGATTTAACTGACGGAACAATTCCATATAAATGGCGATCATATCTTATCGGCTGCGAACTTGGAATCAGTGAAGAGCAGATCAATAAAATAGATGCAATTGCCGATGAAGCATCAGAAAAAGAACTGTATTATATTGACGCAATAGAAATACTTTATGCTCTTAAAGGCACAGAGAAAAGAGACCCTGAAACAATCCAAAGCATCATTAAAGATAACATGGACGAAGATGACGCATCTTGGGTAAACACTGATGAAATAGCCTCAATAGCGAAAAAAATAAGTGAAGTATTAAATATATAAGGAGCAATAAAATGGCTGAGTATAATATCATACTTTCCACTAACGAGAGTACCGTTGTAACGGAATATACACCCGCGGACAAGCGTTCGGACAGCTATCAGAGCGAGGCGGAGCTTGAGCGCGAGTTTATACGGCTGCTTTCGGAACAGGGTTACGAGTACATAACCGTACATAATGAGGAGGCGCTTATAAAAAACCTCCGAGCCTGCCTTGAAAAGCTGAATGATTATACATTTACCGACAATGAATGGAAATCGTTTTTTGCGGACTGTATCGCAAACGCGAACGAAGGCATTGTTGAGAAAACAAGGAAAATTCAGGACGACCATATCCAAGTTCTTCACAGAGACGACGGAACCGTAAAAAACATATACCTCATCGATAAAAAGCAGATACACAACAATAAATTACAGGTAATAAATCAATATGAGGAAAACCGCGGAAAGCACGATACCCGCTATGACGTCACTATCCTTGTGAACGGACTTCCGCTTGTTCATGTTGAACTCAAACGCCGAGGCGTAGCAATACGGGAGGCGTTTAATCAAATAAAGCGTTACCAGCGCGACAGCTTTTGGGCGACGTCGGGGCTGTATGAGTATGTGCAGATTTTTATAATCTCAAACGGTACCAATACAAAGTATTATTCAAACACTACCCGCAGCAGCCATATAAAGGAAATGAGCGAGAGCAGCAAAGCAAACAGCAAAAAGACAAGCAACAGCTTTGAATTTACAAGCTATTGGGCTGACGGAAACAATAAGGTCATTGCCGACCTCGTTGACTTTACAAAGACCTTCCTGTCAAAGCATACGATTTTGAACATCCTGACAAAATACTGTGTGTTCACGTCGGAGGAGCTTTTGCTCGTAATGCGCCCGTATCAGATAGCGGCGGCGGAGCGTATTCTGTCAAGAATTGAAATATCGACCAACTACCGCAAAACCGGCACGGTTGACGCCGGCGGCTATATCTGGCACACGACGGGAAGCGGAAAGACGCTGACGTCATTTAAAACCGCGCAGCTCGCCTCCCGGCTCCCGTATATCGACAAGGTTCTGTTTGTCGTTGACAGAAAAGACCTCGACTATCAGACGATGAAGGAATACGACCGTTTTGAAAAAGGCGCGGCGAACAGCAACGCCAACACAAAAATATTGGAGAGGCAGCTTTCAGACCCCAATGCTCATATTATTATAACGACAATTCAGAAGCTGGATGTGTTTATTTCCAAAAACAAGGGACATGAGGTGTTCAAAAAGCACATCGTTATAATTTTTGACGAGTGCCATCGCAGTCAATTCGGAGATATGCATTCAAAGATTGTAAAAGCGTTCAAGAACTATCATTTGTTCGGCTTTACGGGTACGCCGATTTTTGCGGCAAATTCCACGGGCGGCGGTAATCCTATGCTCCGCACCACGCCGCAGGCATTCGGCGATAAGCTCCATACGTACACTATCGTTGACGCGATAAATGACGGCAACGTCCTGCCCTTCCGCATAGACTATGTAAACACGGTAAAGGAAAAGGAAAACATACAAGACAGGCAGGTTCGGGCGATTGACGCGGAAAAGGCTATGTCCGCGCCCGAGAGAATATCGGCTGTTGTGGATTATACGCTGGAGCATTTCGACCAAAAGACGAAGCGCAACAGCTTTTATTCGCTGAAAGGTCAGCGTGTCGCGGGGTTTAATTCCATTTTCGCCGTTAGCTCCATACCTATGGCGCGGCTATATTATGAGGAGTTCAAGCGGCAGCTTGCGAAAAAGCGGAAAAACCTGACAATTGCCACCATATTCAGCTTCAGCGCGAATGAGGATGATCCGGAGGACGCGCTTGCGGAGGAAGGCTTTGATACGGATAGCCTCGATAAATCCTCCCGCGATTTTCTCGAATCCGCGATTGCCGATTATAACGCTGTATTTAACACTAACTTCGATACCTCGTCCGACAAGTTCCAGAATTACTATAAAGACCTGTCGATGCGCGTGAAAAACCGAGAGGTTGATTTGCTGATTGTAGTAAATATGTTTTTAACGGGCTTTGACGCGACTACGCTTAATACTCTGTGGGTGGATAAGAACTTGAAAATGCACGGACTCATACAGGCGTTTTCAAGAACCAACAGAATTTTAAATTCCGTAAAGACCTACGGCAATATTGTGTGCTTCCGCGACCTTCAAAAGGAAACCGATGAGGCGATTGCGCTGTTCGGCGATAAAAATGCCGGAAGCATCGTCCTTATGAAGGATTACGACTCGTACTATAACGGTTATGATGGGGGCGATGAGCACAAAGCGGGGTACGCCGAGCTGATAGATGAAATGGAGGATAGGTTCCCTCTCGGCGAGGAGATAATCGGTGAGGAAAACAAAAAGAGCTTTATCGCCCTTTTCGGGGCTATACTGCGGCTCAAAAATATACTTTCCGCCTTTGACAAGTTTGAAGGCAACGAAATTTTGTCGGAGAGAGATTTTCAGGATTACCAGAGTATTTACCTCGATCTCTACCATGATATGAGACCGAAAGGCGGCGAGAAAGAAAATATCAACGATGACATTGTTTTTGAGATTGAGCTGATTCGGCAGGTGGAGGTTAATATTGATTACATTCTTATGCTCGTGGTCCGCTATCATGACAGCAACTGCGAAAACAAGGAGATACTCGTTGATATCCGTAAAGCGATAGAATCAAGTATTGA
>CAZWLT010000125.1:0-3457 GCA_964634915.1 uncultured Clostridium sp.
ATACATACTAATTATATCCCAAAATGTATAAATTTGCAACCATTATTTTTTTGCCCAAAGTGAATAAAAAAGGACCGATACGGTAATAATCATAAAAAACGCACGGAGGAAATATTATGAAAAAAATGAAGAATACGATTATAATAGCATCATATGTATTACTTATGGCATTATTTTTTTCGGGAGGATACGCTTTGGGCAAAATCGGCACGGAAAAGGATATTGCCGACACTGTTCCGATACCCACGCCGGAAACAGTGGAAACAGTATTTGAAAAAAAGGCGGAAAGCCCGAATTACGAAGTCATAATCGAGAACGGCAAACTTATAATATATAAGTGTATAGGCGAAAACAAAGAATTGGTTACAAGTGAAGAAATCAGTGAAAATGTCTTTCCGCGCGATGATGTGGAGGAGCTTAAAAAGGGAGTCAGATTTGAACGTCTTGAGGGCGCGCAGCAGATGTTTGAAAATTTTGTAAGCTGAAAAATTAGTTAACTTTATGAACAATTTGTTAAAATGCGTAAAGTGAGAAAATTAAAGATAAACAAAGAAAATTAAAGATATGCAGAGAAAATATGGCAAAATATTAAGTAAAGAGACTTTGCAGAATGGCACAAAATAGCACATAATAGCATTGTTGTTAGCACTCAGGCGGTTCGAGTGCTAACAACGGCGAAAGATTAAAATAACAGGAGGTAATATATAATGAATATCAAACCATTAGCAGACAGAGTAGTTTTAAAGATGCTTGAGGCTGAGGAAACAACCAAGAGCGGAATTATCCTTACTTCAAAGTCACAGGAAAAACCGCAGGTGGCGAAAATAGTCGCGGTCGGTCCCGGAGGTGTTGTAGACGGAAAAGAAGTTAAAATGGAAGTTTCCGTTGGCGACAAGGTACTTATGTCAAAGTATGCCGGTACAGAGGTAAAGGTTGACGGCGAGGAATACACTATTCTCCGTCAGAGTGATATACTTGCAATTGTAGAATAAAACAGGAGGTTAAAAATTATGGCAAAGCAGATTAAATATGGACAGGACGCAAGACATGCTCTTGAGAGCGGTATCAACCAGCTTGCGGACACGGTGAAAATTACACTTGGACCAAAAGGAAGAAATGTTGTGCTTGATAAGAAGTTCGGCGCGCCGCTAATTACAAATGACGGCGTTACAATCGCAAAGGAAATAGAGCTTGAGGACCCGTTTGAAAACATGGGCGCGCAGCTTGTTAAGGAAGTTGCGACAAAGACAAATGATGTTGCCGGCGACGGTACAACAACCGCAACACTTCTTGCACAGGCGCTTGTACGCGAGGGAACGAAGAATGTTGCCGCAGGCGCAAATCCTATGATTGTAAAAAAGGGTATTCAGAAAGCGGTTGACACAGCTGTAGAAAAACTTCTCGCGACAGCAAAACAGGTACGCGGTAAGGAGGATATTGCAAGAGTTGCCGCTGTATCAGCATCCAACGAGGAAATTGGCGAGCTTATCGCGGAAGCTATGGAAAAGGTAACGGCAGACGGCGTTATTACGGTTGAGGAATCAAAGACTGCCGAAACATATTCGGAAATCGTTGAAGGTATGCAGTTTGACAGAGGTTATATCACGCCATACATGGTTACAGATACAGAAAAAATGGAAGCTGTTCTTGACGATCCGTACATCCTTATTACAGATAAGAAGATTTCAAACATACAGGAAATTCTTCCGCTTCTTGAACAGGTAATGCAAGCCGGAAGAAAGATGGTTATAATCGCGGAGGACGTTGAGGGTGAAGCGCTTTCGACACTTATTGTAAATAAACTTCGCGGCACATTCGTATGTGTGCCTGTAAAGGCGCCGGGCTTTGGCGACAGACGTAAGGAAATGCTGCAGGATATCGCAATCCTTACAGGCGGTCAGGTAATCAGCGAGGAACTTGGTCTTGAATTAAAGGATACACAGCTTTCACAGCTTGGTACAGCAAGACAGATTAAGATTCAGAAGGAGCTTACGGTAATCGTTGACGGCGGCGGCAGCAAGGACGCAATCGCGGACAGAGTAAGCCAGATAAGACGCGAGCTTGAGGCATCAACATCAGAATTTGATAAGGAAAAATTGCAGGAAAGACTTGCTAAATTGGCAGGCGGTGTCGCAGTTGTTAAAGTAGGCGCGGCAACAGAAACGGAAATGAAGGAAATGAAGCTGAGAATTGAGGATGCTCTCGCGGCAACAAAGGCTGCCGTTGAGGAAGGCATTATTGCCGGCGGCGGAACAAGCTTTATAGATGTTATTCCGACAGTCGCGGAGCTTCTTGACAAAACAGATGGCGACGAAAAGACAGGCGTACAGATTGTGCTGAAAGCTCTTGAAGAGCCGGCATGGCAGATTGCAAAGAACGCCGGTCTTGAGGGAAGCGTAATTGTTGACAAGATTAAATCATGCGAAACAGGTAAGGGATACAATGCTCTTACGGAGGAATATGTTGATATGCTGTCAGCAGGTATTGTTGATCCTGTTAAGGTTACAAGAAGCGCGCTTCAGAATGCGGCATCAGTTGCGTCAATGGTACTTACAACGGAAAGTCTTGTAACAGATATTCCCGAACCGCCGGCAGCGGCTCCGGCAATGGATCCGGGAGTAGGCGGAATGTATTAATAAGCAATTCAAAAAGAGGTTGTAAAAAATGATATAATCTCCTTAAAGCGGACACATGAAATACAAAAGTAGTAATTTTATCCGCTCTAAGGGGATTTTTCTATACAAATTTTCTATATAAATTTTCTATGCAAATTAATAAAAATATTGATTATAAACAAATATGAGCAAAAATTTCGGTCGGAATAATAAAAAAATAAGAGAAAAACCAATCATAGAAAAACCGCGCCGGAAAAAGGAGTAAATTCGTTTTTGTGCAAATTGACTCTTGAATAAAACAGATAATTTTGCTATAATATTTTAAAATCGAGTAGCTAAGCGCGTAAATCCGGATTTTGGATTTACGCGTTTTTTTCTTTCGTTTAGGTTGTGGCAGCTCCCTGAATAGTTCCAAAAAATTTTAGGAAGGTTTTATTTTATGAAGGAAAACACAACAAATAAGTTAGGCACAGTGCCTGTAAACAGGCTAATGCTTTCTCTGGGAATACCTATGATTATTTCGATGATGCTTCAGGCTCTCTATAACATTGTAGACAGCGCGTTTGTATCGAATATGCCAAACAACGGCGAGGCGGCGCTGAACGCGCTTACTCTTGCTTTTCCGGTTCAAATGCTGATGGTCGCGTTAGGTATCGGAACAGGTGTGGGAGTAAACGCGTTAATTTCAAAAAATCTGGGACAGAGAAAAACAGCGAGAGCTTCAAAGGCCGCTGGAAACGCTTTATTTCTTGCTGCTGTCATTTATATTCTGTGCCTGCTTTTCGGTATATTCGGAGTAAAAGCGTACATCGGCACACAGACGGAAAATACGCAAATATTCG
>CAZWLT010000126.1:0-3440 GCA_964634915.1 uncultured Clostridium sp.
TAACTGTTTTCTGAAGGTCGATGATGTAGATACCGTTTCTCTCCGTGAAGATGTATTCCGCCATTTTAGGATTCCATCTTCTTGTCTGATGTCCGAAATGAACACCTGCTTCCAAAAGCTGTTTCATTGAAATTACGTTTGCCATTTTTGTTTCCTCCTTGTTTTTACTTATCCTCCATCCGCTTCGCTTTCCGCGAAGACCCCGGCAAAAGGGCAACTTCCGCAAAATCCGCGAATGTGTGTATTTTCATACCGAATGATTTTACCACAATATTCAAGAAAAATCAAGACTTTTTTGAAATATTTTCATTGTTTTTTCTCAATTATTGACGCGTATAACCTTTATATGATATACTTTTAATATAATACAATTTTTACGGAGGTATACATGATGAAAAAGATAATTACAGCGCTATGCGCCGTATCGGCAATTTCACTGTGCTCTGCAATAGCATACGCACAGCCTCTTACGGTATCTGACTGGGCAGCGGAAAGCTATGATAAAATGATTTCAATGAACGCGCTCCCCGACAGTCTTTACAATATGACTTCGACTGACAGCATAACAAGATTTGATTTTGCCGGACTTATAACGCGCGCGTACAACGCGCAGAACAATACGGAGTATGAGCCTGAGATTATTCATAAATTCAATGATATCGAAAAAGCTGATGAATATGTATCAGCTGTGTATTCACTCGGTATCATGCAGGGTGATGAAAACAACGAATTTCATCCTTACGATAACATTACACGCCAGGAAACGGCTATGGTTATCAATAATTTTTACAAGGTTCTGAATAATGATGAATTAAAAGCGGATACTTCCATTTTAAATAGTTTCGGTGACAGAGCAAAAATATCCGATTGGTCAGAGGACGCTGTATCCGCCGCTGTAAAAGCGGGATATATGAGCGACTACGGTGACGGTGAATTTCATCCTTATGATTATGTGACTGTTGAACAGGCTGTTTCGATGATAAGCAGAATGATTGGCAATACCGCCAAGCAGACGTCCAATATTATAAGTCAGTCAGTACCTATCGAGCTTTCAGGAAATCTTGATGCGGCATATACCGAAATGCCCGGATTTATAAATATTGAATGGAACAAAATAGAAAACGCGGCTGAATACACTGTTACAGTGACTCAAAAGCGAAATCACCGCAGAAGCGGGGAAATTGAGCCGCTCACCTCAGTATACACAACAACAGACACATTTATGGACATACCATCCGCGCCCGGACGTACATATGATATAAAAGTTGAAGCTTCCAATCTCAGCGACAGCATACAGCTTTCAACATCATGGTCATATAACAGCGCTGATTTGTTTACCCTTCCCGAAACACAGGAAGAAGCAGATGGTATGATGCGGGAAATTGAAATAGATATATGGAAAATGAACAGCAGCGGTGAAAAATACGCATCGACAGCATCTCTTACCGTTCACAAGGATATTGCCGATACAGTATATCAGATATTCCGGGAGATATTCGAAGGCGAAGAAAAGTTCCCTATCGAATCAGTTGGCGCGTACGCGTGGAGAGGCGGACGCTCAGAGCATAACTGGGGCACCGCAATAGATATAAACCCGACACAGAATTATTGTATTTACACCTCAGGAGAAATTGTCGGCGACTACTGGGCGCCATATGACGACCCGCGTTCAATCACACCTTACGGAGAAGTTATGAACGCGTTTGAAAACCACGGCTTCACATGGGGCGGCGACGCATGGAGCGGTAATGTCGACTATATGCACTTTTCATATTTCGGAACGTGATAATAAAAAAACGGCATCAGAAAATGCCGTTTACTGATTTTGAAATGCTGTTGCTTTGCGGCAGCATTTTTTTAATCTCTTTCATGCAAAAGTCCCTGCATATATTCGTCCATCGCGTCCGCGACATGTTTTGAATATGCCACGGCTTCAACAACCGTCTTCGCGCCGCGCACAACATCGCCCGATGCAAATATACCGTCACGCGTTGTTTCACCGAACGTATTTGTTACAAGAAGTCCCTTGTCATTCACCTCAAGACCTGTCGTTGTCGATACGATTCTGTCCTTCGGTCCCTGACTGATTGCTATAATTGTGGAGTCAGCCGGATAAAGATTTTCCGTACCGCGTATCGGCGAAAGATTACCCTTGCCGTCACATTCAAGCTCAACGAATATAACACCGTCATCAACAATTTCCACAGGCTCAACGTGTACAACAAATTCAACACCGTCAATCTTTGCATATTCAACTTCACGTTTGCTTGCAGCCAGATGGTCGCTTCTTGAGAATACTCTTACTTTCTTTACACCGTGACGAAGCGCTGTACGCGCAACGTCCATAGCGCTGTTTCCTGCGCCTATGATATTGACTGTATCGCCAAGGCGATAAACATCGGGATTGGTCAGATAGTTAATCGCGTAGTGCGCGTTGCCAAGTGTTTCACCCTTGATATGCAGCGTGTTCGGACGCCATACGCCCGTACCGATAAATATAGCGCTGTATCCGTCACGGAACATATCGTCCACACTGATTGTTGTACCGATTGATGTATTCGGTCTTATCTTGATTCCAAGCTCCCAGAGCTTTCTTTTATATCTCGCAAGAATAGTCTTTGGCAGACGGAATTCCGGTATGCCATACTGCAATACACCGCCGATTTTTTCCTTTGCCTCAAAAATCGTGATATCGTATCCGCGCTGCGCCAAGATAATCGCAATGGTGATACCTGCCGGTCCTGAACCGATAATACCTGCTTTAAGACCGTTCTTTTCAATTTCCGGAAATGTAAGTTTATCAAAATAGTTATCCGAAATATAATGTTCAATACTGCTTATATGTACCGGCGCTCCCTTGTGATTAAGCACACAGTGTCCCTGACATTGATTTTCGTGATTACATATCAATGAGCATATCATAGAAAGCGGATTGTTATTAAAAAGCATTTCGCCGGCTTTGTTAATATCTCCCTCAAGAAATGTATGTATCATATCGGGAATAGGAGTCTGAATCGGACAGCCTGTTCGGCACATCGGTTTTTTACAATTAAGACATCTTTTTGCCTCTTCTATAACATTAATAGCCATTTTATTTCCCCTTTCTTTTTATTATATGTATAATTCTATCACACTTTATGTAAAATCTCAACAGTTTTTTTGATAAATTTTTATGTCCATTTGTTACTTTTTTCTCACAAATTTTCCGTTTTGTAATGAAAATATAATATAAAAAGCAGATTGTAAACAAAACAGGCTATGCCTCTATCGTTGCATAGCCTGTTTGTCTACAGTCTGAACAAACCGACAAAGTCATGCGGTTTGTTTTTGTTTTTGGCACACCTGACAGGATTCGAACCTGCGGCACCAAGAATCGGAATCTTGCGCTCTATCCAACTGAGCTACAGGTGCATACATGTATATTTTACCACATGTTACTT
>CAZWLT010000127.1:0-3400 GCA_964634915.1 uncultured Clostridium sp.
CCGAGACGAACTCGAAAAAGCCGAAATATTTTACTATGATCGAGTTCCCGTACCCGTCAGGCGCGGGCTTGCATGTTGGACATCCGAGAAGCTATACAGCTCTTGATATCATTGCAAGAAAACGCCGTATGCAGGGATATAATGTGCTTTATCCGATAGGCTGGGACGCGTTCGGACTTCCTACGGAGAATTTTGCTATAAAAAACAAGGTGCATCCGAAAATCATAACTGAGAAGAATATTGCAAACTTCACACGTCAGCTTAAAATGCTTGGCTTTTCATTTGACTGGTCAAGAGAAATCAACACAACTGACCCCAAGTATTATAAGTGGACGCAGTGGATATTCATTCAGCTGTTCAAGAAAGGTCTTGCATATAAGCAGGAAATGCCTATTAACTGGTGTACAGGCTGTAAGGTCGGACTTTCAAATGAAGAAGTTGTAAACGGTGTTTGTGAGAGATGCGGCAGCGAGGTTGTGCAGAAAAGGAAGAGTCAGTGGATGTTGAAAATCACTGAATATGCGCAGAGATTGATTGACGATCTTGACGAGGTTGATTATCTTGAAAAGATAAAGACGCAGCAGAAGAACTGGATAGGCAGAAGTGAAGGCGCGGAGGTTAAGTTCAAGCTCTCAACAGGCGATGAAATGGTTGTTTATACAACACGCGCCGACACTCTTTTCGGCGCGACATATACAGTTATGTCGCCGGAGCATCCGCTTATCGAAAAGATGAAGGACTCTATCACAAACTATGACGAGGTGCTTGCGTATAAGGAGGAGGCCGCAAAGAAGTCGGAATTTGAGCGTACAGAGCTTGCAAAGGACAAGACCGGTGTCAAACTTGAGGGTATTTATGCGGTCAATCCCGCAAACGGTACAAAGCTGCCGGTATTCATTTCAGACTATGTGCTTGTAACATACGGAACAGGCGCTATTATGGCAGTTCCGGCACATGACAGCCGTGACTGGGATTTTGCGAAGAAATTTAATCTTCCTATTATTGAAGTTGTATCGGGCGGTAAGGATGTACAGGAGGAAGCCTACACAGATGTATACAAGGGCAATATGGTAAATTCCGATTTCCTTAACGGACTTCCCGTAAAAGAAGCGATTCCGACAATGATTGACTGGCTTGAAAAACAGGGACTCGGAAAGAGAAAGGTTAACTTCAAACTACGCGACTGGGTATTCTCGCGCCAGCGTTACTGGGGAGAGCCGATTCCGCTGGTACATTGTGAAAAGTGCGGTTGGGTTGCGATTCCGGAAAGCGAGCTTCCGCTTGAATTGCCCGAGCTTGATACATTTGAGCCGGGCGAGAATGGCGAATCTCCGCTTGCGAAGGCATATGACTGGATTGAAACGACATGTCCGTGCTGCGGAGGCAAGGCGCAGAGAGAAACAGACACAATGCCGCAGTGGGCGGGTTCAAGCTGGTACTTCCTGAGATATACGGACCCGCACAATGACGAGGCGCTTGCGTCAAAGGAAGCGCTTGAATACTGGCTGCCGGTTGACTGGTATAACGGCGGTATGGAGCATACAACGCTTCACCTTTTGTACTCGCGTTTCTGGCATAAGTTCCTGTATGATATCGGTGTGGTACCCACAAAAGAACCATACATGAAACGCACGTCGCACGGTATGATTCTGGGCGAGAATAACGAGAAGATGTCAAAGTCGCGCGGTAATGTAGTTAACCCTGATGACGTTGTTGACGAATTCGGAGCAGACGCTTTCAGAACATATGAGATGTTTATCGGCGCGTTTGATCAGAGCACACCGTGGTCGCAGCAAGGCTTGAAGGGCTGTTATAAGTTCCTTGAAAGAGTGTGGAATTTGCAGGCAATCGTGAATGATACCGAGGGTTACAGCGAGGAGCTTGAGAAAAATGTAAACAAGGCTATAAAGAAAGTCGGCGAGGACTTCGAGAGAATGAAGTTTAATACCGCTGTTGCAACATTGATGAGCCTTGTGAACGATTTTTCAAAGAAGGGCTCAGTAACAAAGGGCGAGTACAAGACTCTTATCACACTGCTTAATCCGGTTGCGCCTCATATGACAGAGGAATTGTGGCTTACCTACGGCAATGGCGAATTGCTTTCGCTTCAGCCATGGCCGGAGTATGACGAAGAAAAGACAGTTGATGACGAAATTGAAATTGTTGTACAGATTAACGGTAAGATTAAGGATAAACTTATGATTCCTGCCGGTCTTGATAAGGACGGCACACAGGAGGCTGCCATGAGCACAGATAAAATCAAGAGCCTTATTGAAGGGCGGAATGTTGTCAAGGTTATCGCGGTACCCGGTAAACTTGTTAATATAGTAGTAAAATAATTGAAATCAAAAAAACAGAAAGCGCTGTATAGAAACGCTTTCTGTTTTTGGCAATATAAATAATAATCTTATCAACGGGAGAGAAAATATGGATAGCTTGATTTATAGCCTGAATGCCACAATTCCGGTGTTTCTGGTTATTTTGGCGGGATACGTATTAAAACAAATCGGAATGCTCAATGAGAGCTTTGTAAAATGTGCGAATAAATTTAATTTTAAAGTGACATTGCCGGCGCTTTTATTTGCGGATTTATCCGCGACAGATATAATAGGCGATTTTGACTTTACATACATACTGTTTTGCGCGGCAGCTACGACACTGGCGTTTTTAATCTTATGGATTGGTGCAAGGTTTATTTTAAAGGATAAATCTGTTATCGGTGAATTTGTACAGGCTGCCTATCGTTCAAGCGCGGCAATACTCGGCGTCGCGTTTATTCAGAATATTTATGGCGACAGCGGAATGGCGCCCGTTATGATAATCGGCTGTGTGCCGCTGTTTAATATATTTGCCGTGATTGCGCTGACGTTTGAAGGAGAAAAAAACGGCAGCGGCAAGGAGCATATAAAAAAATCAGTAATAAATATCGTAAAAAATCCGATTATAATAGCTATTGCGCTGGGCGTCTGCGCGTCACTTATAAATATTGATTTTCCTGAGATTATTGATAAAACCCTGTCATCATTTGCGAATATAGCATCTCCGCTTGCGCTTATAACAATCGGCGCCGGTTTTGAGGGTAAAAAAGCGATTGCAAAGATAAAGCCGACAGTCGCCGCGTCGATTGTAAAGCTGGTGATACTGCCCGCTGTATTTTTGCCGATAGCGATAAAACTCGGCTTTCGCGACCAGGCATTGATTGCGCTTGTGATAATGCTCGGTTCTCCGACAACTCCGTCAAGTTATATTATGGCTAAGAATATGGGACACGACGGAGCGCTTACGTCAAGCGTTGTTGTTATGACAACCTTGCTTTCATCAATAACACTTACATTCTGGATTTTCATCATGCGATATTTCGGGCTTATAATGTAAATCACGGTTCACGTGAAACTGTATA
>CAZWLT010000128.1:0-3372 GCA_964634915.1 uncultured Clostridium sp.
AGTCCTCTTTTTTTGCGGAAGATATTATGAATGACGGGGGCAAAGCCCCTTATTGAATTGACAAAAAAGGAATGGAGAACATTTTAATCCTGTCCTGATTTTAGTTTCTTTGGCGTTACGTATATCGTGTTGTAGCGGTCATATATAACCATGCCGGGCTTTGAGCCGTTTGGTTTTCTGACATTTTTTATCTGTGTATAATCGACAGGTACCTGTGACGAATCGCGCCCCTTTGAATAATACGCGGCAAGCTGTGCCGCCTCCGTTATTGTTGACGGCGGTATTTCCTTGTCAAGTCCCAGCTTTATGACAGTGTGCGAGCCGTGTATGTTTTTTGTGTGGAACCACAAATCCGATGAATTGGCAAATTTTGTCGTCAGATAATCATTCTGCGTATTACTCTTGCCTACGTAAATATCAAATCCGTCCGAGCTTACAAAATGCATAGGCTTTGACGCTGCCTGTTTTTGCTTTTTCGGATTGATTTTTCTGTTTAAATACCCCTCGGCGATTAATTCGGCGCGTATCGCGTTGAGGTCGCTTTCCGCGTCTGCCGTTTCAACTGCCGTGAGAGTGCTTTCGAGATATTCAAGGTCGTTTTTTGCGTTTTCAATCTGCTTTGCCGCCTCAACCTCCGCTGTCTTTGCCTTGTTATACTTTTTATAATATTTCTGCGCGTTCTGTGACGGTGAAAGCCGCGGGTCAAGCGTTATTTTTATTATTGGCGCGTTTTCATCATAATAGTTCCGCACTTCAATATTTTTCTGCCCCTGCTCCATATTATACAGGTTTGCCATAAGTAAATCGCCGAAAATTTTGTACTTTTCCTTGTTTTCCGAATCAGATAATGTTTTGTTAAGGATAACAAGTTTTTTTGAAACTCTTTCTATATTTGTGTTGAGCAGCTTTACAAGGTCAGCGCTTTTTTGACGCATTCTCTCATGCATATCGCGTGTTTTGTAGAAGGTGTCAAGCAGCTCGCTCACATCAGTGAATGTCTTTATCTGCGCGAGCGACTCATACTGCATAATCGGTGTCGCGCTGAAATCCATAAGCTTGCCGCTTGATGCGTTTATAATCATACATGGATTGAAATCGTACGCTCTTATGCTTTTTGCTATTTTTACAACCTCATAGAGTATCTTGTTTTTGCCGCTGTCTGTCAGTTCACCGTTACGCGCGTCTGTACGTCCGCACGCGCGGTATACAATTTCACGGGCGGTAAGCGGACTTATTCCGGCTATGGAAGAAAGAATTGCCTTATCGGCATTTTGCGCCGGTGACGAAAAATCTATCCGCGCGGTTTCTTCTATATCAATAAGGTCGGTTTTATTCTGCGGGGGCGGTGACGTATAGTAAAGTCCCGGCAGAAGCTGTCTGACAGAGCTTATTGTGAAATCAATGTGCTTTATGCAGTCAATAATTTTCATATGCTGATTTGTGAGCGCTATGTTTGAATGTCTGCCCATTATCTCGGCAATGAGATACTTGGTTGTAAGGTCGCCAAGCTCATCATAGCTTTCTATTGAAAATTTTATAATACGTTCAAATCCGACCTGTTCAATCGCTGTAATCTTGCCTCCTCCGATATGCTTACGCAGAAGCATACAGAACATTGGTGCGGTGAGAGGATTTTTCTTTGACACATTTGTAAAATGTACGCGCGGATGCGCGGAGCTTGCCGACAGGACAAGCTTATAGTTGTGAGCAGGCGTGCGTATATTTATTGTTATTTCGTCCTTTTCGGGCTGATGTATTTTATCTATACGTCCGTTAATCAGCTTTTCGCATAAATCCTGTGTCAGACAACGGACAATTACTGCGTCAAATGCCATATCAATATCTCCTATATATCGTAATTTATTAATATAATATACCATATTTATTTAAAAAAAACAATAAAAATATTGAATTGACGCTCATAGTGTGATAAAATATATGCGAATATATTTTAATGGAGGCAGTAATAATGAAAAAATTAGTTGCTATTATGCTTGCGGCGTCAATGTCGCTTTCATGCGCGGCGGTAAGCGCGGCAGGCAGAACAGAAAAAATTAACGAAAAACTTTCAAACAATGATGAAATACATATTCTGTATAACGACAGTGTTGTTGAGTATGAGGACGTAAAGCCGGTAAATACAGAAGGCAGAGTCATGATTCCTTTCAGAGCCGCGCTTGAAAATATGGGCGCAAGCGTTGACTATGATGACGCTCAGAGAAAGGTAACGGCAAAGAAGGGTGATGTAACAATTAATTTCACTCTTATGGACGATACTATTTATATTGATGAAAACGGTCAGCAGTCAACAATAACAATGGATGTTCCTATGATTATCATTGATGACAGAACACTTGTTCCGATTCGCTTTATGAGTAACGCATTCGGTATGCAGGTCGGCTGGGACGGCAGCAGCGAAACTGTCGTAATCATGGACTATTCGGATTATTTTGATAACATTAATGAATTAATGCCGAATATGACAAAGATTATGTCATTGGATATGGCGAAGTTCAATAAGAGCAGCTCCGCGTTTGAGGGTAAATTTGACGCAAGCGTAAACGGCGCTTCTTTTAACGCCGCGGCATCAGGCGAGATTAATTCAACGGTTGCCGACAATGCAGCCGGCATAGACGCGGCAATCAGCTTTGATGGAATGGGTCTTTCAATTAAGGACGCAAAAATCGAGGCTGTCACAAAGGACGGTCAGATATATCTTAAAACAGACGCGCTTTCACAGATTGCCTCATCAAGCGATGACGCGTCGCTTGCGGCTGCCTCAGCGATTCTTGGAAGCGATACATGGTATAAGATTGACACTGTAAAGCTCATATCGGCGCTTGGATTGCCGCAGCAGACAGAAGAAATTTTAAGGGCTGTTCTTGCTATGGATAACACTTCAATAGATTTGGCAAAGATTTTGGAAAGCGGTATGCAGACAGAAGACGATGCTGAATTTGCGAATGCAATGGCTCTTGCGGCGGAGCTTGATATGTTCGAGGAAATGGATAAGTATATTTCCGTCACCGAAAAGGATGACGGCGGTTATACAATCTCTATGAATATACAGACGTCTGACATGATTAATATTATTGAATCGGCGCTTGGCTCAATACTTACAGAAGATGAAAAGTCTGCTTTGGCGGACAGTATCAGCTTTAAAGCGGTTGCCAATACTGATTGCAGCGGCACAGTCTGCACTTCGGACGCGGATATTGAAATAAGCGTCAACGCAGAGGATATATCATATACGCTTGCTTTTAAGGTAAGCGAAACTTCTGAAGCCGACGCAAACGCGGAGACAACGGAAATTCCGGCAGACTGCGTTGATATCACCGATATGCTTGCAGGAGCGGTGTCACAGAAATAAGA
>CAZWLT010000129.1:0-3338 GCA_964634915.1 uncultured Clostridium sp.
ATAATTTACCGAAACAAAAAGCTGCCCATGGCAGCCTTTTATTAAAATCAATTATTTAGCCGCGCCTGTGATAACAGCGAAATCCGCGCTCTTAAGAGACGCGCCGCCGATAAGTCCGCCGTCAATGTTCGGTTTTGCAAGAAGTCCCGCGCAGTTCTTTGCATTCATGCTGCCGCCGTACTGAATTGTGATAGCTTCTGCTGTAGCGTTATCATAAAGGTCAGCAAGCAGCTTTCTGATAGCGCCGCAAACTTCTTCAGCCTGATCATCAGTAGCGGTCTTGCCTGTACCGATTGCCCAGATTGGCTCGTATGCGACAACAACCCTTGATGCATCGTCTGCGCTGATTCCGGCAAATGCCTTCTTAATCTGAATAGCAATCCAATCCATTGTGATGCCTGCTTCCCTCTGTTCAAGAGATTCACCGCAGCACACGATTGGAATAAGACCCTTTTCAAGAGCCTTCTTTGCCTTTAGATTTACAGTTTCATCTGTTTCGTTATTGTATTCACGTCTTTCGCTGTGACCCATGATTACGTACTGAACGCCAAGGTCAACAAGCATATCCGCGCTTACTTCGCCTGTGTACGCGCCCTTGTCCTCAAAGTGCAGGTTTTCAGCGCCGATTTTTACGTGTGTGCCCTTTGCTGCTTCAACAGCCGGAGCAAGGCATACGTAAGGTGTACAGCAAACTACTTCACATGCCGCGCCCTTTGTTGCTTCAGCAACTTCCTTAACGAAGTCATATGTTTCTGACGGAAGCTTGTTCATCTTCCAGTTACCCGCGATAATATATTTTCCCATTGGCTTATTCTCCTTTTGTTATTTTCTATAAAATATGTTCAGGCAAGTAAGATTGCGTGCATATCGGTTTTTTTCCGCCGCGCCGCGTACTATGTGTACGTAAGCTGCGGAAAAGAATCGAGAGGTGCGTGATATTACTTGTCTGTCAACGCCGCGATGCCCGGTAATTCCTTACCCTCAAGGAATTCCATGCTTGCGCCGCCGCCTGTTGATATGTGGCTCATCTTGTCGCCAAGACCTGCCTGATTCACAGCGGCAACACTGTCACCGCCGCCGATGATTGTTGTAGCGTCAAGGTCTGCAAGAACCTGCGCGATTGAGTTTGTACCCTTTGCGAAGTTAGGCATTTCAAATACGCCCATAGGACCGTTCCATACAACAGTCTTAGCGTCTTTAAGCGCTTCTGTGTAAAGAGCGATTGTTTTAGGACCGATGTCAAGACCCATCCAGCCGTCAGGAATGCCGCCTTCAACAACATGAGATTCAGAGTCATTTGCGAATTCCTTTGCGACAACCGTGTCAACAGGAAGAAGCAGCTTGTCTCCGGCTTCGTCAAGCATCTTCTTAGCATAGTCAATGTAGTCAGGCTCAAGAAGTGATGTGCCTGTCGTCTTACCCTGCGCGGCGAAGAATGTATATGCCATACCGCCGCCGATGATTAGCTTGTCTACCTTCTTCAGAAGATTTTCAATAACAGAAATCTTTGAAGAAACCTTGCTGCCGCCAAGAATTGCAACAAGCGGTCTTACAGGATTGTTTACAGCATTACCGAGGAAGTTGATTTCCTTTTCGATAAGGTATCCCGCAACAGCCGGCTTCAGAATTGAAGATACGCCTACATTTGAGCAGTGCGCTCTGTGAGCTGTACCGAACGCGTCGTTTACGAACAAATCGGCAAGTGAAGCAAGCTCCTTTGAGAAAGCCTCCTCGTTCTTTGTTTCTTCCTTTCTGTAACGTGTGTTTTCAAGAAGAACAACATCACCGTCCTTCATAGCCGCAACGGCTGCCTTCGCGTTATCGCCGACAACGTTGTTGTCAGCGGCGAATACAACCTCTTTGCCAAGCTTTTCCGAAAGACTCTTTGCAACAGGAGCAAGTGACATTGATGGAACAGGCTCGCCCTTTGGCTTGCCCATATGTGAGCAAAGAATAACCTTTGCGCCGTTGTCTATAAGATACTTGATTGTGGGAAGCGCGCCCACAATTCTGTTTTCATCTGTGATATTACCGTCTGCGTCAAGAGGAACGTTAAAGTCACAACGTACTAAAACCTTCTTGCCTTTTACGTCAACATCTTCAACTGTTAGTTTGTTGTACATACTGATTCTCCTTTTTTAACGAGTATAAAAACCCGATTTATCTTAATTATATTATATATAAAAATTATATGTTTTTCAAGTATATAATGAAATTTCGTTAAAATTTTACCAATTTTATAAGAATAACCGCCATAAGTATCCCTACTATGTCACCGGCAGCGGCAAAAGGCACCGCCTTCAAATTATGTTTTACCCTTGTTTTGGCAAAATATACGCAAAGACAGTAGAAAGTTGTTTCCGTTGAGCCCATTATAACAGACGCAATTCTGCCTATTTCGCTGTCTGCTCCGTGAGTATTCAGTATTTCGGTAAGTATGCCGATTGCGCCGCTGCCGGATATCGGACGAATCAGCGCCAGAGGCATTACCTCCGCCGGAATTAATTTGGTGACAGGCGAAAGAAGCGATATTATAAGGTCGAATGTACCGGAGGCACGCAGCATGTATGCGGCGGTAAGCACCGCAACAAGCGGCGGAAAAATCCCCACGACTATTTTCATACCCTCCTCTGTACCTTCAATAAATAATTCATATGTGGGAAGTTTTTTAAATAGCGCCACGAATAAAATAATCGCGATTATCGCCGGTATAACGTATATCATATTTTTTTCCTCCCAAAGTATAGTTTAGCGAGGAAAACGGCAGCAAGCACAGCGGTAAGCGATGAAATCCATATAGGCAGAATTATCGAAAAAGGGTCTGCGGAATTCGCAGCGACACGCAATGCGATTATTGTGGTGGGTATAAGCTGTATGGAGGTTGTGTTCAGCGCGACAAGCATGCACATATTGTCGGACGCGTAAAGAGGATTGCTGTTTTCTTTGTCAAGGCACTGCATCGCTTTTATACCCATTGGTGTCGCGGCATTGCCCATGCCGAGCAGATTTGCGCTCATGTTAACGGATATGTATTTTTTTGCCTCGTCACCCGCATTTGGAAAAAGAAAACCTATTATTGGTCTTAACAGCTTTTCAATTTTCTGTGATAAACCGCTTTTTTCCGCGACTTTCATAATACCTGTCCAAAAGCACATCACTCCCGCGAATGACAATACAGTAAATACCGCGCTTTTCGCGCCCTCAAACGCGCCGTTGATTGTTTCGTTGACTGTGCCGTTAAATATGGATACTATTATTGACACAATTATCATTCCGCACCAGATGTAATTCATGTTTTACCTCCTGAAATAAATTTACGTTTGGAGCATTCGCAAAGC
>CAZWLT010000130.1:0-3309 GCA_964634915.1 uncultured Clostridium sp.
TTTATATCCTAAAAGTGAATTTAAAATTATTGAAAAGGAACAGGTGGCATAGTATAACTGATTTATTCAGAACGGAAAAATCTAATATAGTATTTTAAGCGCGTCTTCGGGCGTGCTTTTATTATGGCAAAAATAAGGGAGTGATACAGTTGAATATCGGTGGAATAGCGTCTTAGCGCATAGGCTGATAAGAGCTATTACAGCCGTAATTTGCCGGGGACGATGTTTTGTACTCCGGACTACAGTTTGGTTATCAACTATACATTATTGACTAATTATGAAGTTTATGTTAGTATTTTAGTAAATTAAACTTTAGATGTATGTTGTATCTTGGAAATTGGCTTGATAATGATACAAATACTTATTGCCGCAATTTTAGAAAATATTGTTACGCCGTGTCGGGAGTAATACGCAGCTGTAAAATTACTCAAAATGCGGTTTGAAGGAACGAAATAGACAGAATGAAAATATATGAACCGAAAACATGGTCATTTATAAGGTAAAAAAACGCAATCTATGAAAGGCGGGATGACAATTGCAATTTTTTTCAATAACAAAAGAGGCGGTTTTAGAGCGTCTTAACTCAAATGAAGCCAATGGCTTATCTCAGGATAGGGTGTCGGAGCTGAAGGGAAAATACGGCTCAAACAAATTACAGGAAAAGAAAAAGAAAACGAATTTGCGGCGCTTCTTGGAGCAGTTCAAGGACGTTATGATTTTAATTCTTATCGCCGCCGCGATTATTTCTTTTGTCATAGCCTGCGTTGAGGGTGATCCGAAGGAATTTTTTGAACCCGCGCTGATACTGATTATTGTCATACTTAACGCGATAATGGGCGTAATGCAGGAAAGCAAGGCGGAAAAGGCGCTTGACGCTCTTAAGAATATGTCCGCTCCGCACGCGAGAGTTATAAGGGACGGCAAAGAAAGAATAATAGACGCCGCGGAGCTTGTACCGGGTGATATTATCCGCTTGGAGGCGGGGGATTTTGTTCCGGCTGACGCGAGACTTCTCACAAGCGTAAGCCTGAAAAGCGAGGAATCCGCGCTCACGGGCGAGTCTGTTCCGTCGGAAAAGGACGCGGATGCCGAAATAAAAGAAAACGCGCCTTTAGGAGACAGAAGCAATATGGTATTTTCCGGCTGCTCTGTCAGCTATGGAACAGCAACAGCCGTTGTCACCGCTATCGGTATGGATACCGAAATGGGCAAAATCGCGAATCTTTTGGACAATGAAACAGAGGGACAGACGCCCTTGCAGCAAAAGCTCGCCCGACTCGGCAAATATTTAGGCATCGCGGCTTTGGCGGCATGCGCGATTATTTTTGTTGTGGGCGTCGCGAACGGCATACCTGTTATGGAAATATTTATGACGGCGGTATCGCTTGCCGTATCGGCAATTCCGGAGGGACTGCCGGCTATTGTTACGATTGTGCTTTCAATCGGCGTTCAGCGAATGGTTAAGCGTAACGCTCTTATTCGCAGACTTCCCGCGGTTGAAACCTTGGGAAGCGCGTCGATAATCTGCTCCGATAAAACAGGCACACTTACTCAAAACCGAATGACGCTTACAAAGGCGTATTTTGACGGAGAGAGCGGCGCGGAGGATATTTCAGTTCCCTGCGGCGGCAAAATCAAAAAGCTGCTTATGTACGGCGCGCTTTGCTGCGACGGCTCAGTGGCGTTTCACGGCGATGAGGAACAGCATATTGGCGATCCGACCGAAACCGCTATCGTTCTGGCGGCGCATAAAAACGGTATGCCTAAAGAGGAGCTTTCAAAGACATATCCGCGCCTTGGTGAAATTCCCTTTGACTCCGGCAGGAAGCTGATGACAACCGTAAACAGAATTGACGGTAAAAATATCGTTATCGTCAAGGGAGCTTTTGACGTAATGGCGGAGCGTTGCATCTCGGGGGATTTGAAAAAAGCAAAGCAGATTACGGAAGAAATGAGCAAAAACGCGCTTCGCGTCCTTGCTGTGGGATATAAGGAAATAGAAAAAATTCCCGAAGCTCTCACGTCAGCCGAGCTTGAAAACGGACTTGCCTTTATGGGACTTGTCGGAATGATTGATCCTCCGAGACCGGAGGCGAAGGCAGCCGTTGCGACCTGCCGCAGAGCGGGAATTAAGCCGGTTATGATTACGGGCGACCATGTTGTCACCGCCTCAGCCATAGCAAGGGAACTGGGGATTTTAGAGGATGGCGATAAGGCGATTACAGGGGCGCAGCTTGACGCTATGACCGATTCGGAGCTTGACGGCGAGGTTAAAAATATTTCTGTTTACGCGCGTGTTTCGCCCGAAAATAAAATACGAATTGTTAAGGCGTGGCAGCGAAACGGACAGGTTGTTTCTATGACGGGAGACGGTGTGAATGACGCTCCCGCCCTGAAAGCCGCCGATATAGGCTGCGCTATGGGTATCACGGGTACGGACGTCGCGAAGGGCGCGGCTGATATGACGCTTACCGATGATAACTTCGCGACTATTGTTGAGGCTGTTCGCGAGGGACGCGGAATTTACGCGAATATAAAAAAGGTGGTAGGATTTTTGCTCGGAACAAATATCGGCGAAATTATAACCGTATTTGCCGCGATGCTCCTGTGGCATAAAACTCCGCTTCTTTCCATGCAGCTTTTGTGGATTAATCTCGTTACGGACAGCACGCCGGCTATCGCGCTTGGCATGGAGGCTGTTGAAGCTGACATTATGGACAGAAAACCGAAGCCTAAGAATGAAGGAATATTCGCGCACGGGCTTGGTGTCCGCGTTATTTTGCAGGGACTTATGTTCGCGGCTTTAACGCTTATAGGCTTTAAAGTCGGGGAAAATGTAACTGGCGGCTTGCAGGGCGGTCAAACGCTTGCGTTTATGGTGCTTGCGCTTTCTCAGGTCGTTCAGTCGTATAATATGCGTTCGGAACGCTCGATTTTTAAAATCGGCGTGTTTTCAAATAAGCAATTAAACGGCGCCGCTTTAATATCCGTTCTTTTGGTTGCGCTTGTTATGTTCACGCCTTTAAGAGTTGCATTTGCGCTTACCGTTTTGCCGTGGCAGCTTTATCTTTTGGGCTTGGGATTAATTCTTGTTCCTGTAATTGTAATGGAATGTTCAAAAGCCTTTGGACTTATCAAGCATCAGCATTAAAATGCAGACTGGAAATAGCTTTAGAGTATATCCGGATGGGCGAGTTGAAACTAAATAAAGGCGTAAAAAACGGTCTGCTTGATGCAGACCGTTTCAGACTGTAGACAAATTGGTTAGACCGTGCGATGCTTTTTTAGGGAGTGTAGGGGACGGCGTCC
>CAZWLT010000131.1:0-3226 GCA_964634915.1 uncultured Clostridium sp.
TGTGTTCTACCGTATCTCCCGCCTTGAAGTCAGAATAATCTCCCTGAAAAATCTTTGGAGCAGGTTTTGTATAGTGTTCTCTTTTAGGCGGTGTTAAATTATAAAATCCCAGCTCCTGTAAATTTTCGGCTATTTTAGGACGTATTGTAGTCTTATCCTCCAAATATTCCTCGGGAATTTCTTTAAAAAATCTTGACGGAGACGCCGGCATCGTTTTTCCGTGAAGAGTACGCTGCAAAGCCTTTGTTATATAAAGCTGCTTTTTCGCGCGTGTGATTGCGACATAGCAAAGACGGCGCTCCTCCTCAATTTCCTCATCATCGCCCATGGAACGTATTCCAGGGAACAGACCTTCCTCAAAACCTGTAAGAAACACAACGGGAAATTCAAGTCCTTTCGCGCTGTGAATTGTCATAAGGACTGCGCTATCTTCATTTTCATCATAATTATCCACATCGGAAACAAGAGTAATTCCCTCAAGAAATTCACCAAGCGTATTCCCTGTTTCGGGATTTTTTTCAAATTCTGCAATTACAGACATGAATTCACCAAGGTTTTCTATTCTTGTTTTACTCTCGGTTGTATCTTCCGTCATAAGGGATGGCATATACCCTGTATCATTCATCACGCGCGCCGCAAGCTCTCCAAGAGGTATTGTGTCAACAAGCTTGCGCAGCGATTCAATTATTTCCGAAAACTCAAGTAATTTCTTTATTGCCGTTTTGAATTCAGGATAATCATCTGCGTGCGATACAACATCATAAAGTGAAATATCATTCTGCAGCGCGATGTCACGTGCTCTATCAAGCGTCGCATTACCGATTTTACGTTTCGGCTCATTTATAATCCTTGCAAGACTTACATCGTCATCAGGATTATATATAACGCGCAGATATGCGATAATATCCTTTATTTCCTTACGGTCATAGAACCTTAGTCCCGACAATACCTTATACGGAATATTTTCGCGCATAAGCATTTCTTCTATTACGCGTGACTGTGCATTTGTACGGTACAGTATCGCGCAATCTGAATATGTACCATGCTCGTCAAAATATTTCATGAGTTCTTTCGCGATATAACGTCCCTCGTCGTATTCGTTTGTGCCGGTGTATACAAACACCTTGCTGCCTTCATCCTGCGCTGTCCAAAGGTCTTTTCCCATTCTGCCGCTGTTATTTGCTATAACAGAGTTTGCCGCGTCAAGAATATTTTGTGTTGAGCGATAATTCTGATCAAGTGTGATTTTCCTGACTTCCGGATAATCTTCCTCAAAATTAAGGATATTCTTTATATTCGCGCCGCGGAACTTATATATACTCTGGTCATCATCACCCACCACGCAAAGATTTTTGTGCTTTTGCGACAGCAGGTTAATCAGCATATACTGTGAATTATTTGTATCCTGATACTCATCAACAAGTATGTATTTGAATTTATCCTGATATTTTATAAGCACATCAGGATTTTCACTCAGAATTTTTACCGTATTAAGAATAATATCATCAAAATCTACCGCGTTATTCTTACGCAATTTGGTCTGATAACGATAATATACCTTCGAAACAATACTCATACGGTAATCATTTCTGTATACATTTTCAAATGTTGGCGCGTCCATGAGGTCGTTTTTTGCATTGCTTATTATGGAAAGCACATTACGCGGCGGAAAGCTCTTTTCGTCTATGTTAAGCTCTCTGAGACACTCTTTCATAAGTGTTCTTGTATCTGCCGTGTCATATATAACAAAGCCGCGCTCGTATCCGAGAAAATCTATACAGGTACGCAATATTCTTACACATACGGAATGAAACGTTCCAACCCACATATCATTTGCCGCATCTCCAAGCAGCTTTTCTGAACGCTCTTTCATTTCATTTGCCGCTTTATTTGTAAAAGTAATTGCAAGAATATTCCATGGATTTATATGCTTTTCGGAAATCATATATGCAATCCTGTTTACAAGCACTGTGGTTTTTCCGCTTCCCGCGCCGGCAATCACAAGAACCGGACCTTCCGTTGCCAAAACCGCGTCTTTTTGTCTGTCGTTAAGTTTATCAAGTATATTACTCATTTTCCTTCTCCTAAAATTCAGAATACAATAATTATACCACACATTACGCAAAATTTAAAGCCATTTCTTCAATATGTTTTGCAGTATAACAATATCGCATTGCGGAAAATTTAAAGATGTGAAAGGTGGTGATATTTTTGAAAAAATTTTCTTTTAATTTGACCTTGTTTATATTTATTATTTCTCTTGCGGCAAGCGCGTATGCGGAAGAAATTAAAGTTATCCCAATCGGAAAAGCAGTCGGAATACGCATTTATACAGACGGACTGCTTGTTATAGGCACATCAGAGATAAACGGTGAAAATGCCGCGAAAAAAAATGGCATAAAAGTAAACGACCGCATAACTCAAATCAACGGCAAAGAAGTCAGCACAACCGATGAATTTTCAAAAACAGTAAATGAACATCCTGACGGAGTTAATCTTGAGATAGTACGGGATAATCGGAATATAGAGATTAATGCCGTTCCTGTGCTGTCTGAAGATAATATTTATCGTCTCGGATTATGGGTACGCGACAGCACCGCGGGAATCGGTACTGTCACGTACTATGATCCGTCAGGCAAATCCTTTGCCGCCCTCGGACATGCAATTAATGATGTTGATACAGGTAATATTTTATCCGTTAAATCGGGCAATATTCTCGATTGTGATATTTTGTCCGTCACAAAAGGGCAAAAAGGCTCTCCGGGCGAATTGAACGGCACATTTAATGGTAATATAATAGGCGATGTAAAAGTTAACGCCAAAACAGGAGTATTCGGTAAAATGCTGTCAGACAGCTTTTTGGATTATTCAAATCCTGTGCCTGTTGCCGCAAAGGAACAAGTGCATGAGGGTGAGGCTTATATAATGTCCGACGCATTCGGCAATAATACCGAGCAATATTCTATTGAAATAAATAAAATTACAGACGATAGCGATAAAGGTCTTATTATAGAAATAACAGACAAGCGGTTAATTGACCGGTCCGGCGGAATCGTACAAGGTATGAGCGGTTCGCCGATAATACAAGACGGCAGACTTGTCGGAGCGGTGACGCATGTATTTGTAAATAACCCTTTAAAGGGTTACGGTACTCTTGCGGAAAATATGATTGACGCGCAAAGAAATGCAAATATATAGACAAAAAACCTCCTTTTCGGAGGTTTTT
>CAZWLT010000132.1:0-3217 GCA_964634915.1 uncultured Clostridium sp.
GGGTGGACAGCCATTTTGTGTGGACGTATATACTCGACACGACTCTTATGTTCGCAAAGCGTACCATTGTCGGTGATTTACCGAGAAGCAGCAAAAATACGGATGATATTTGGATGCTGATTTTCGGGGGAATATGCGGAATACTAAATATATAATGACGAGTATATAGTTAATTCCGCTTTATTTTCGAGAGCCGAGTGAGTAAAAATTTACTTACTTGAAAGCATTTTTGCTTTCTGTCGCGGAATACATTGCAGGCTATCAACAAACATTTTTTTACCTATGGGGTGAGTGATTCCTCACCCGATAATTATTATTAATTAAACGGAAAGGAGGAAAACGTCTATGAGAAAAGCAAATAAAATCATTACGGTAATGGTTATCGGCTCTTTGGCATTAAGCGTCAGCGCCTGCGGCACAACTCAACCCCAAAGCACAACCGCTCCCGCGGTTACGCAGCAAGCGGCATCGGAAACGGTTAAAACAGGCATTGTCATTGAAGCGTCTATGCACAATTTGACAATAGAAGCTATGGACGGCAGCACCTATTCCTTTATCAGCGATGACAGCACGGAATTTGGCGGCGGCAGTGAAAATTTAGGCGACACGGTTTCGGTTGAATATGACGGCGAGTATCAGGAGTATACATTAGCGAAAAAGATACAGGTTGTCGAAAAAGCCGATGAAAACGTTTCAGCCTCGGCAGTAGAGGTTACGGAAGCGCCGTCGGACGCCAAGAAAACGGCGGAGGAAAAATCATCCTCCGGCAGCGCGCAAAGCGAGAACAAGTCGGCAGCGCCAAAATACATAACAGGAACGGTTACCGACGTTTCCATGAATAATATAACGGTTGAATGGAACGGCAGAAATTATACAATTCTTAAAACCGATAAAACAACTGTTGAAGGCGATGTAATTGTCGGCGCGACGGTCAGAGTTTACCATACGGGTGATATTGACGACGGAGTGGAAGCGATAGATATCAGCGTTGTAGCGCCGGAGCTTGCGAACAGCGATATAAAATATATAACGGGCAAGGTTGTTGACGCTTCTATGAATACTATCGTTATCGAAAACGGCGGTCACCGGTACAGTGTTCTAAAGGACGATAACACAAAGTCGGATAATGTGGCTGTCGGCGATACCGTCAGAGTTTACCATAAGGGCAGTTATTCGGACGGTATGGTTGCGACAAGCATTATTAAACAATAAAAAAAGCTTCTTAAAAGAAGCCGCGCCTTTCGGCGCGGAAAAAATGTGGTATTTTTGCTTATAGAAAATTACAGCTTAAAAGCGGTAATTTCTTATAAGATAAAAAATTTTATTTAGAAGGAGTAAACATTATGAAAAAATTTATCACACTAACAATCGCAGCCGCTATGCTTTTCGCTATGGCGGGCTGCCAGAGCGCAAAGGACGATGTGAAGAACGCGGAGAACGACGTCAAGCAGGCTGTGGAAGATGTTGAGAACGACGCGAAAAAAGTCGAAGGCAAGATTGAGGCTGAGGCCGTTGAAATCGAGCAGGAGGTAAAGGATAAGTTCAATCAGGAGCTTGCCGCAATTCCGCAGGATGCCGAGCTTGCAAGAGAGAAAGCGATGGAGGTTATAACCACGGTTGAAGAAAAGTTCGGTGTTGAAATAAACAGAGAAGTCGATGCTGAAACCATTAACGGCGCGTGGAACGCGTACGCTATTCTTAACGATGAAAAATATATAACGCTTTCGAGCTTCGGCGTGGAAGCGGTTGATTTATATGTTGAATCGGATACCGGCGAGGCTTCGCTCGTGTACGATATAGGCGATGAGGAGCCTGTCGTGAAGGGCGGCACCTTTGAAATCGTTGACGGTATTGCCGTATTTGACGGCGACCTTGCGGGAATGATTGCTTATATTGACCAATCCGATCCAAACACGCTTATGATGATTTCGACAGAGGACGGCTCAAGCCAGGTGTTTATGCTCAGCAAGTAAATTAAGAAAAGAGGAAATAAAATGGAAGCAAAAGGAAAAGCATTATTGAAAGTAACAGGAGTGTTATTGGTAATCGAGGGTATTATAGGCATTATAGCTTACGGATTTATGACTCTTATCCTCGGCGTGGGAACATTTCTTGAAAAGCCGGAAGGCGGCGTCACAGTCATGGTAATTGCGATTCTGTACACCGTGGCGGCGATAGTGTCGTTAATCGCGGGTATTTTTGGTTTTAAAAATGCTTCAAACAAAAACGCGGCGTCAAAGTGCCTTGTATGGGGAGTTATAAACCTTGTACTGACCTTCGCGGCGGGCGTCTGGTCGCTTATCGGCGAGGGATTTACGGTTGGTCACGTTTTATATACCTGCATAGGCTTTATTATTCCGTCATTGTATATAGCAGGCGCCTATATCAACGAATAAGCGGGGAAGGATTGCATAATGAAAACAATAGATATAATTTCGTTAATTACTCTTATTGTTGAAATTACGTGGCGGATTATAATGGAAAAGATATCCGCTCCTCAGTGGATGCACTATGTTGAATGGGGACTGATTATTTTTATCTTTGTGCTTGTTATTCTTCATTTTGTTGTCAGAAGCAAAGAAAAAAAGCAAAACAAAGGAGATAATTGATTAAGCTCAGAGGGAGCTTGCTTAGATTAAAAAAGGAGAAAACAAAATGAAATTATCGAAAAAAATGATTGCCGAATTTATCGGCACAATGGTACTTGTAATTATGGGCTGCGGAACGGCGATGCTTGTCGGCTGCGACGCCGCTAACGGCGGAGGATATATCCTGACCGCTTTAGCGTTCGGTCTGACTATCGTCGGTATGGCGTACTGCGTCGGCAACATTTCGGGCTGCCACATAAACCCCGCCGTATCGCTGGGCGTTTTGTTAACCGGCGGTATGAGCGTTAAGGAGTTTGTCGGATATGTAATAGCGCAAATTCTCGGCGCGCTTGCGGGAGCCGGTATTCTCGCCCTTATATTCTCGACGGGCGGCGTTACGGATATGACTGAAGCGTTTGGCTCAAACGGACTTGCCGGTGTAAACGGAAGCGCGATTGCCGGTATTATTGTTGAGGTTGTGCTCACATTTATATTTGTGCTTACAATTCTCGGCGTTACTTCACCGAAAGCAAAGCACGGCTCGTTCGGCGGTCTTGTAATAGGATTAACGCTTACGCTTGTACATATCCTCGGAATAGGTCTTACGGGAACATCTGTAAATCCCGCAA
>CAZWLT010000133.1:0-3162 GCA_964634915.1 uncultured Clostridium sp.
AGAAATCCGTCTTAAACGATAGAGGTAATCATTGTGAAGATAAGTAAATTGGCGTATGAAAAACTAAAAAAAACGGCGGTCGGATGCAAAACGGAGGAAATATGCGGACTTCTTGCAGGAAATGGAAAAGAAATAACAGATGTATACGTTCTTGAGAATGTCAGACATTCCGCGCATGTATTTGAGATGAATCCTATGGAGCAATTTGAGGTTATTCATGATATAAGAAAGAAGAAATTGTCGCTTGCCGGCATTTTTCATTCGCATATTGATACCATGCCTGTACCGTCTGAAACAGATATAAGGCTGGCATATGATGATAGTATGCTGTATGTGATTATATCGGCTGCTGACGGGGAAATCAGAGCATACAGAATTAATTGTAACGCGTATTCGGAGGTTGAATTGATAGAGGAGTGAAATCTGCGCCGGATTGCAGGGCGCGCGGTGACAGTCCGGAAATTACAGAAATTTAAGTATTTTAATACAAATTCATTACAAAATATATTGAAAATTTGAATATAATGTGTTATAATAATGGTAAATATTTATAATTTAGGAGAGATAGCAGTATGAAAGTTTTTGATAACGCGGATATTCCTGTAACGGGCAGAGTTAAAAAACTTATAGAGGAATTGTATCGTAAAATGCCTGAAATAGAATCAGACAGAGCGGTTCTGATTACAGAAAGCTATAAGCAGACAGAAAATCTTCCTATCGTAAAGAGAAGAGCGCTGGCTTTCGAGCATATACTTAACAATATACCTATAACAATCAGAGACGGCGAGCTTATTGTCGGAAGCGCCACAAAAGCGCCGAGAAGCTGTCAGGTGTTCCCTGAGTATTCTTACCAGTGGCTTGAGGATGAGTTTGAAACAGTTGAAACCCGTGAGGCGGATCCGTTCCATATTTCCGAGGAAAATAAGGCAATACTGAAAAAGGTATATCCCTACTGGAAAAACAAGACAAATTACGACCTTGCCATGTCATTTATGGCTCCGGAGGCTATCGCCGCAATGGAGCATAATATATTCACACCGGGCAACTATCTTTATAACGGAATCGGACATGTCACTGTAGACTATGCCAAGGTAATGAGAATAGGTTATAAGGGTATGATTAAAGAGGCTCAGGACGAGCTTGACAGATGTAATGTGTACGATGCTGATTATTCAACAAAGCATATATTCCTTGAGTCTGTTATTATCTCATGTACAGCTGCTATCAACTATGCAAGACGTTACGCTGATCTGGCGTATGAAATGGCTCAAAAATGCTCTGATCCTGTACGCAAGAAGGAGCTTCTTGTAATCGCGAATAACTGCGCCAATGTTCCCGAAAATCCCGCAAGAAACTTCTATGAGGCATGCCAGACGTTCTGGTTTATTCAGATGCTTCTTCAGATTGAATCAAGCGGACATTCAATTTCGGCAGGTCGTTTTGACCAGTATATGTATCCGTACTATAAGGCAGATAAGGACAAGGGACTTATCACACGCGAATTTGCTCAGGAGCTTATGGATTGTATATGGGTTAAATTCAATGACCTTAATAAGGTGCGTGACGAAGCATCGGCAAAGGGCTTTGCGGGTTACAGTCTGTTCCAGAACCTCACGGCAGGCGGACAGACAGTTGACGGACTTGACGCGACAAATGACCTGTCATTTATGTGTATTCAGGCTTCCATGCATACTAAATTACCGGCTCCGTCATTCTCAGTAAGAATATGGAACGGTACTCCGAACGAATTTTTGATTAAATGCGCTGAACTGACAAGAACAGGTATTGGTTTGCCGGCTTATTATAATGACGAGGTTATCATTCCGTCTCTTATGAGCCGCGGAATTCCTCTTGACGATGCGCGAGAATACGGAATTATCGGTTGTGTTGAACCGCAGACGCCGCATAAGACGGACGGATGGCATGACGCGGCATTCTTCAATATGTGCCGTCCGCTTGAGCTTGTATTTTCAAACGGCATGGATAAAGGTGTTCAGATTGGTCCAAAAACAGGCAATGTTGAGGATATGAAGACCTTTGACGAGTTCTACAGCGCATACAAGACACAGACAAAGTATATGATTGGTCTTATGGTAAATGCGGATAATGCGATAGATGTGGCTCATTCAATAAGAGTCCCTCTGCCATTCCAGTCATGTATGGTTGAGGATTGTATCAAACGCGGCAAGACAATGCAGGAGGGCGGCGCTATTTATAATTTTACAGGCCCTCAGGGATTTGGTATTGCAAATATGACAGACGCGCTATGGGCTGTTAAAACTCTTATATTTGAGCAGAAAAAGATTTCAATGGCTGAAATGAAGGATGCGCTTATTCATAATTTCGGACAAGGACTTGATGGCGAAGCGGCAAAGAACGCAACAAAAGAGGTTGTTGCCAATATTACTGCAGCCGGTAAGAATGTTACAGAGGCACAGGTTGCCCAAATTTGCAAGATGTTTCTTTCGGGTGAACAGGATAGCGCAAAGCGCAAGAGATATGAAGAAATTCTTGCAATGATAAATGATATTGAAAAATACGGTAACGATGACGAAGATATTGATTTGTTTGCGCGTGATGTCGCGTATACATATACAAAGGAATTGCAGAAGTATACAAATCCTCGCGGCGGTACTTATCAGGCAGGATTATATCCTGTATCCGCAAATGTTCCTCTTGGCGCGCAGACAGGCGCAACACCGGACGGCAGACTTGCATATACACCTATTGCGGATGGTGTTGGTCCAAGACAGGGTATAGATAAATTCGGTCCGACGGCGGCAGCTAACTCTGTTGCAAAGCTTGACCATGCTATCGCGTCAAACGGTACACTATATAACCAGAAGTTCCATCCGTCAGCGCTGAGCGGTATGGAAGGCTTGCAGAAATTTGCCGCGTATATAAGAGCTTTCTTTGACCAGAAAGGAATGCACATGCAGTTCAATGTTGTAAGCAAGGAAACCTTACTTGACGCGCAGGCGCATCCTGAGAACTATAAGTCGCTTGTTGTACGCGTCGCGGGTTACAGCGCGCTGTTTACAACGCTTTCGCGTTCATTGCAGGACGATATTATCAACAGAACGGAACAGGCGTTTAACGCGTGAGGGAATCAATATGTACGACTACATGAAGGCAAGGGGCAGAATATTCGATATACAAAAA
>CAZWLT010000134.1:0-3104 GCA_964634915.1 uncultured Clostridium sp.
TCTTACCATGAAGTCGACTCATCGGAAATGGCATTTAAGATTGCCGCTTCAATGGCATTCAAGGAAGGTATGAAGAAGGCAGACCCTGTTATTAAGGAGCCTATCATGCTTGTTAATGTTATCGTTCCTGATGACTATCTCGGCTTTGTTATCGGCGACCTTAGCTCAAGACGCGGCATGGTTAAGTCACAGGAATCACGCTCAGGCGGCGTTACTCAGGTAACAGCTGAGGTGCCTCTTGCTGAAATGTTCGGTTATGCCACAGTTCTCCGCAGCGGTACACAAGGACGCGGTCAGTATTCAATGGAGCCTTCACACTACAGCGAAGTTCCAAGATCAATTCAGGAAAAGATTATGAACGACCGTTCAAATGGTTGATAATTATGTTTTTATGCGGCGGCAGGAACAAAATCCTGCCAAAACCGCTTAAATTATGAAATATTTATAAAATATTTGAAAAAATACTTGATTTTTTCAGAAAAAAATTGTACAATAACTTTATTAGTGCAACTATAATATTTTAAGGAGGAAATTTTACAATGGCAAAAGAGAAATTTGAAAGAAATAAGCCGCACGTAAACATTGGCACCATCGGTCACGTTGACCATGGTAAAACAACTCTTACAGCGGCTATCACAAAAGTATTGGCTTTGAAGGGTCAGGCTCAGTTCGAGGCTTACGATATGATTGATAAGGCTCCTGAGGAAAGAGAAAGAGGTATCACAATTTCAACGGCTCACGTTGAGTACGAAACAGACAAACGCCACTATGCTCACGTTGACTGTCCGGGACATGCTGACTACGTTAAGAACATGATCACCGGTGCTGCTCAGATGGACGGCGCTATCCTTGTTGTATCTGCGGCTGACGGTCCAATGCCTCAGACAAGAGAACACATCCTTCTTTCAAGACAGGTTGGCGTTCCTTACATCGTAGTATTCATGAACAAGTCAGACCAGGTAGACGATCCTGAGCTTCTTGAGCTTGTTGAAATGGAAATCAGAGAACTTCTTAACGAGTATGAATTCCCCGGTGATGATATTCCGATTATTACAGGTACAGCTCTTGGCGTGCTTGAATCATCATCAACAGACGTTAACGCTCCTGAGTACAAGTGTATTCTTGACCTTATGGATGCTGTTGACAACTATATTCCCACACCGGAAAGAAAGTCAGACCTTCCGTTCCTTATGCCGATTGAGGACATTTTCTCAATCACAGGCCGCGGTACGGTTGCTACAGGCAGAGTTGAGAGAGGTCAGCTGAAGCTTAATGACGAAGTTGAAATCATCGGTCTTACAGACGAAAGACGTAAGGTTGTTGTTACAGGTATCGAAATGTTCAGAAAACTTCTTGACTATGCTGAAGCCGGTGACAACATCGGCGCGCTTCTTCGCGGTGTTCAGAGAGATGAAATTCAGAGAGGTCAGGTTCTTGCGGCTCCCGGCACAATTAACCCTCATACAAAGTTCACAGGCGAGGTTTATGTATTGACAAAGGAAGAAGGCGGCCGTCATACACCGTTCTTCAACAATTACAGACCTCAGTTCTATTTCAGAACAACTGACGTTACCGGCGTTATCACACTTCCGGAAGGCACAGAAATGTGCATGCCCGGCGATAACGTAAAGATGAAGGTTGAGCTTATCACACCAATCGCTATCGAAAAAGGTCTTCGTTTCGCTATTCGTGAAGGCGGCAGAACAGTTGGTTCAGGCGTCGTTTCAGAAATCGAAGGTTAATTACAAGCATTATAAAAATGACTATGCGCCGCATAGTCATTTTTTAGTGTCCCCATTTTAATGTCCCCATAACAATATTCGTCATGCGTTGTTAGCGATTATAAAATCAAAAATCTTCTTCGCTGCCTCGTCCTTAGACATTTTTTCAAGCGGAATTTCCTGTTCCGCCGTTATGAGCGTTACCACGTTCGTATCGCCGCCAAAGCCCGCGCCGTCCTGCTTCAGATTATTCGCGACAATCATATCCGCGTTCTTTTTCTTTAGCTTTGCGCGTGAATTTTCAAGCAGATTTTCCGTTTCCATTGAAAATCCGCATATAAATTGACCTTTTTTCTTCTTTTCGCCAAGAGTTTTTAATATATCATCTGTCCTCTCAAGCTCAATAGTCAAATCTCCATCGCGTTTCTTAACCTTTTCGCTGCTGATATTCTTAGGACGGTAATCGGCGACCGCCGCCGCCTTGACGATTATATCCATATCGTCTGAAATGGCAGTTACCGCGTCAAACATTTCCTTTGCGCTCTTTATTTTTACCACCTTCACAAATTCAGGCGGCTCAATATCGCACCTGCCCATTACAAGCGTCACGTCCGCGCCGCGGAGCATGGCATTTTTTGCCATTGAGAAGCCCATTTTGCCGCTTGAATAATTTGTAATGTAACGCACGGGGTCTATTGACTCCATTGTCGCTCCGGCTGTTACAAGCACCTTTTGACCCGCCATATCTTTTTCATACGCAATCTCTTTTATAATATACTCAAGCAAAAGCTTTTCGTCCGGCATTCTGCCGTCACCCATATCGCCATTGGCAAGCATACCATGTGCCGGCTCGACAATCTCATAGCCGTATTTTTTCAGCTTTTCTATATTATCCTGTACGATAGGGTTGTGGAACATATTATGGTTCATTGCCGGCGAGATAATTTTTTTGCGCGGACACGCCATAACTGTAGTAGTGAGCATATCGTCCGCAATTCCGTTTGCAATTTTACCAATCACATCAGCGCTTGCCGGAGCAATCATAACCGCGTCCGCCGCTTTCGCGAGCGCCACATGCTCCACACTGTATTCAAAATTTCGGTCAAAAGTATCTATAAGGCATTTGTGCTTTGTCAGTGTTTCAAAGGTTATCGGATTTATAAAATTAGCCGCATTCCGCGTCATAAGCACATGCACATCACAATGCAGCTTCATAAGCATACGCGCAAGATTGGCGATTTTGTATGCCGCGATACTTCCCGTAACACCAAGCACAACTGTTTTTCCTTTTAACATTTTAACATCCCTCTCATGTTTGTTTCTTCTATTATAACACAAAATCTCATATAATGAAATAAAAAATAAATTATAATTTGGAGCATT
>CAZWLT010000135.1:0-3016 GCA_964634915.1 uncultured Clostridium sp.
GTTTTGATAATCACCGCCGCTATTATGTATTTTCTGTGCCTTTCAAGCGTTTTCCTGTTTAGAGGAACTCCCTCGGATACTTCTTTTACAGGCAGAATATGTTTATTGATTACCGTTTTCAAAAGCCTATCATCATTTATAATATAACACACCGCGTCAAAGCACAGCCGTTTTGTTTTGCGGCTTTTTGGCGATACATTTGCCAGCTCAAAAAATGATATCCCAAACTCCGCCAGTTCCGCTGTAAGAGCTTCGATTTCCCATTTAATATCGCGGTTATCGTTCGAGGGAATATCAAACGGCGCGCCGTTCTCGTTTTCAAGCTCGGAAAATGTCGCCGCCGTATGTCGGGAATTGCGGCGAAGCTCATCTATAAGGCGGTTGCGTATAACCATAGAGGCAAAGGATAAAAATTTACCCTTGCTTTCGTCATAGCTGTCAATCGCCTCGTTAAACGCTATCATCGCGGTCATAAATCCGTCGTCGCTATCCGTGATTACCCGTTTAAGCGTTTTGCTCGCGGACGATAATATGAAATTGCGGTATTCTCCTATAAGCTCATTTTTCAGTTTTTTGTCCTTTGCGGCAAGCGCCGCTCTTTCTTCTAAGTTCATACTATCTCTCTCTGAACTATATACAATATATAATTCGTATCACTTTATTTAAAAATTGGGGTACATATGCAAAAACCTCATTCCTGTTTTATTATTATGAAAGAGGTTTACTCGCTGCTTACTTATTCTGTTTAACACACCGGTCGGACTGGCATTGCGGAGCCTTTTTCGTCAGCTTCTCAAACAGACGATTGTAGATTTTGATAATATTACCGATTATAAGAGCTGAAATGACACTGCCTTCCCGAACGCCTTCCGGCTTTCCGAAAAAGATAAGCGCGATAACAGCCGATGCCGCTATATACAGCACATCAAAGAGAATTTTGATATTCTCATAGCGTTTTCCGGTAACCTCGCTTATCGCTCTGTTCATCGCTTCCCCGGGCAGCATCGCGACGCCGCCCTTGAACTGTATCCATATTCCCAATCCAAGCACAAAGCAGCTTAATATCATGAGTCCAAACTGAACGGCATAGCTGTTTGCTTGTATACCGCTTATCAGCATGCAGGAAAAATCAGTCAGATATCCATACACAAACGCGAGAATCGTTTGTATGATAATTTCTATAGGGTTGCATTTTTTGCGGAGCAGCGCGACTTGAACAAGAATTTGCAGCACACTCCATAGATTCAGCCACCAGCCAAATGTCAGCGCGCGGTTAAGCAGCGATACGGTATATGGAACGGATGCGACCGGAGAAGTTCCCAGACCTGCCTTTGCGGAAAGCGCCACACCCATTGCGGCGATAAAAAGACCGATAAGAAACAATGCGTAGTTCCTGATAATTTGTTTCAAAAAAACACCTTCTTTGGTAAATCATATTGTATATTTTAACACATCCTGAGATAGAAATCAAGACAGAGCGGCAAGACCTTGTCGAAAGGCGGCGCAGACAAAACCTGTAAATATGAAATAACCCCCAAAAGTCAAAATTTTCGGGGGTTATTATAAATCAGCCTGTTACATATTAATCTTTTTTTGAATAAAACGCGTTACTTAAGTATGTATTCAATTACGCAGTAAACAGTATAATCATCATTGCCATATGTCTCTATACCTTCGGACAAATCCTGAAGATTCGTATATGTATGAGCAAGATCGCCGATATTACTCTCCTGAATGCTGTAGCTTTCATGTATTACCGCCTTTGCGTCATAATGCTCAAATACATTTACCGGTATTTTCGGCAAATCCATATGCGTGGGGATATAACATCCGTTTATACCGTTCGTAGTCTGCGCTTTAGTGTAAGACCATGCCATACGATATATAATACTTCCGTCAATCCATGTGCCAATCTGTGTCGGTGTTGACGAATACACCGCCTGCATATCATCACCCTTATCGCCCGTCGCGCCCGTTGCTCCCGTCGCGCCCTTGATACTGCCCTTGTATGTCCATTTCGCCGTTGTGGCGCTGCCGGCTGTTGTGCACTGATATACATATCCATATGTAGTATTTAGATACATATCACCGCTTTTTACCAACGGACACGCGCTGTAGCAGTACGCGCCCGTTGTCGTGCTTGTGCCGCCCATCGCCGTACCGGTGTACCACTGACTGCCGCCCATGTTTACGTTGCCGCTGCCCGTGCCGATGTATAATTCTCTCGTGTCCGTCGCGTATAGCGGCTCTCCCGCCGAGCCTGTCGGTATATTTGCCTTTAAGCCCCGGCGTAATTGTATTTTATTCGCCATAATATCATTCCTTTCTTGTCAATTGATAATTTATAATTAATAATTTTTCGTAGGGGCGGTCATCGGCCGCCCGTAAGACTCCCCTTCGTAGGGGCGGTCATCGGCCGCCCGTGTTCCGTAGGGGCGACCCTTGCGGTCGCCCTTCCCTGCAAGGCTCCCCTAATAGGGGAGCTGTCAGCCCGTCGGGGCTGACTGAGGGGTTTAATCATCAATTATCAAAACGTTCCTCCGTCTATGGTGCTGTCGCTGTCGAGCTTCGCGTTCCACTCCGCCTTTTCCGCGTCTGTCACAAGGCTTGCGCCCTCGACCTTGTCAACCTTGTCGCCTATCGCCGACTGCAAAGCCGTCATAATGTCGCTGTTCGCGCTTATCGCGTCCGCCAATTCCTTTAGCGTGTCCATCGCCGCCGGCGCGCCGTTTACGAGATTGCTTATCTGCGTGTCCGTGTACGACTCCGCCTGCGACAATATGCCCGTAATGTCGCCCGAAACATCGGGGTTTATTAAGACCTTTCCGCCGTTTCCGTCGCCCGCGTAAAGCGCAATCGCCGTCTTGTCGGCGTTGTACGCCAGTGCTATCTCGCCGTATTCGAGCGTTACATTGTCCAAATTTGCCTGTAATCCTCTTTTGATTAAAATTGTTGCCATTTTAAATGACCTCCTAAAAAAATTTTTTATAATAAAAGGTGTGCGTCCCTTTTATTT
>CAZWLT010000136.1:0-2996 GCA_964634915.1 uncultured Clostridium sp.
CGGCAGCCTCTGTGACCCATCATCGGGTTAGCCTCGTGAAGACCGTTGATGATTTCTTTAATTGTTTCCACACTCTTGCCCTGAGCCTTTGCAAGAAGCTCGATATCAGCTTCATCTGTAGGAACAAACTCGTGCAGAGGAGGGTCAAGGAATCTTATTGTAACAGGATTACCCTCAAGAGCTTCATAAAGCTGTTCAAAGTCGCCCTGCTGCATCGGAAGAATTTTTTCAAGAGCGGCTTCTCTTTCCTCAACTGTATCAGCGCAAATCATTTCTCTGAACGCGTCAATTCTGTTGCCCTCAAAGAACATATGCTCTGTACGGCAAAGACCTATACCTTCAGCGCCCAATTCTCTTGCCTTCTTAGCATCAGCGGGGGTATCGGCATTTGTACGAACCTTCAACGTTCTGAACTCATCAGCCCAGCTCATGATTCTGCCAAACTCACCGGCGATTGTCGCGTCGACTGTCGGAACAAGTCCGTCATATATATTACCTGTTGAACCGTCAAGTGAAATTGTATCACCTTCGTGATATTCCTTGCCGTTTAGAGTAAATTTCTTGTTTTCTTCATCCATTGTGATATCGCCGCAGCCCGATACACAGCATGTACCCATACCGCGCGCGACAACGGCAGCGTGCGAGGTCATACCGCCGCGAACTGTAAGGATACCTTGAGCAGCCTTCATACCTTCGATATCCTCAGGTGAAGTTTCAAGACGAACAAGAACAACCTTCTCGCCTCTTGCCGCCCATTCCTTAGCATCATCGGCTGTGAACACAATCTTACCTGCGGCAGCGCCCGGTGAAGCGCCAAGAGCCTTACCCATAAGGTCAGCTTTCTTCAAAGCGTCCGCGTCGAACTGCGGATGAAGAAGCGTGTCAAGGTTACGAGGGTCAATCATTGCGACTGCCTCTTCCTTTGTTCTCATACCTTCATCAACAAGGTCACAGGCAATCTTTAACGCGGCCTGAGCTGTTCTCTTACCGTTTCTTGTCTGAAGCATGTAAAGCTTTTTATTTTCAACAGTGAATTCCATGTCCTGCATATCTCTGTAATGGTTCTCAAGAAGTTTACATACATCTCGGAACTGATTGAACGCCTCCGGGAATTCTTCTTCCATCTTAGCTATTGGCATCGGCGTGCGAACACCGGCAACAACGTCCTCGCCCTGTGCGTTTATAAGGAATTCACCCATAAGTTTCTTTTCGCCTGTAGCGGGGTCACGGGTAAACGCGACACCTGTACCGCAGTCGTCACCCATATTACCGAATGCCATTGACTGTACGTTAACGGCTGTACCCCATGAATAAGGGATATCGTTATCACGACGGTATACGTTGGCGCGAGGATTGTCCCATGAACGGAATACTGCCTTAACAGCGCCCATAAGCTGTTCCTTCGGATCTGAAGGGAAGTCCTCGCCGATTTTTGACTTGTATTCGGCCTTGAATTGTGAAGCAAGCTCTTTCAGGTCGTCAGCTGTAAGCTCGACGTCAAATTTAACGCCCTTTTCTTCCTTCATCTTGTCGATAAGCTCTTCAAAATACTTCTTACCAACCTCCATAACTACGTCGGAATACATCTGAATAAATCTTCTGTAACAGTCCCAAGCCCATCTTGGATTACCTGACTTCTTAGCGATAACTTCAACAACGTCCTCGTTAAGACCAAGGTTAAGGATTGTATCCATCATACCGGGCATTGAAGCTCTCGCGCCGGAACGTACCGATACAAGAAGCGGATTCTCTTTATCACCGAATTTCTTACCGGTGATTTCTTCCATCTTTACGATATACTCGTTGATTTCAGCCATAATTTCCGGATTGATTGTACGGCCATCTTCATAATACTGAGTACAAGCTTCTGTTGTGATTGTGAAACCCTGCGGAACAGGAAGACCGATGTTGGTCATTTCTGCAAGGTTAGCGCCCTTACCGCCAAGAAGCTCTCTCATGTTTGCATTACCTTCTGTAAATAGGTAACAATACTTGTTTGCCATTGGAATTCTCCTCCTATGTTATAATATTGTAGTAGTGACGGGTTAATCCGTTTTTGCACTCATGTATTAATTATACCATAAATTGGCGAAATGTCTACAATAATATTAAAATTTTTTTACAATTTGTGAAAAATATATCATTCATAACGGGAAAATTTTATATATCGGTTAAAATATGTTTATGACAAGCAAAAAACGTCTGAATTATTTTGTAAAACAGACGTTTTATGTTTATTTTTCCGCGTCCTCAAATATGAGCGAGTGCATAAAACCATTTATACTTACGGTCATAATATCACCGCCGACAGGCTCGCCGTCTATGCAGATGACATTTGCGCGTACATCTTCTCCGGCATCTATGGGATAATTCTTCACAATATATGTATACCGAATACCGCTTTTACCCATGTAAGGTCTTAAATCAAGACCGGCATGCAGCTGAATTTTATTATAGCTTTCATAAACCCTGTCAAAAGGGTCGGGAATAATAATTTCTGCTTCTTCAATTGGTTTTCCGCTCACTTCCCAGCCGTAGCTGCGGAGAAATTCAATATTCTTTGTATCTGTTTCTCCGCTTGCGAAAAATACAAAGGAAAAGGTTGTAACCGCTATTATTAATACCGCTGTAAAATACATCATGGCTTTTCTCCCCATTATCTCACCCCATACAATATATGAAAAAAATCATGAAAAAATTACCATGTTTAAAACCGATTAAAATACCTAAAATAAAACTGTAATTAAAATTGAAAGGAAGACGGGCTATGAATAATACTTCATTGACAATAGCAATAATAGGCGCGATAAACTGGCTTTTGGTAGGACTTTTTAAATTTGATCTTGTCGCGGCGATTTTCGGCGGACAGACATCTTTGCTTAGCAGAATAATTTATATTGTTGTTGGTCTTGCGGGACTGTGGTGCATCAATATATTGTTTAAAGATAAGGTTCCGAAGAGCCGGCACAGTAACGCGTAAATTTAAAACCCCTTTC
>CAZWLT010000137.1:0-2983 GCA_964634915.1 uncultured Clostridium sp.
ATATCCCGCGGCAGCGGCGAATTAAATTCAAGCGTTTCGCCCGTCACGGGATGTACAAGACGCAAATAGCACGAATGAAGCATCTGACGCGGTACAAGCTCCTTATTCTCCTCGCCGTATAGCCAGTCGCCCGCAAGCGGATGACCTATATGCGCCATATGCACGCGTATCTGGTGTGTGCGTCCCGTTTCAAGCTCCATTTCAAGAAGCGTATAATTCCCATACCGTTTAAGCACTGTATAGCGCGTAACCGCTCTCTGACCGTCCGGCGCGACTATGCGGTTTATAACGCTGCCCTCCGCGCGCTTTATCGGAGCGTCAACCGTGCCGTCACACTTAACGTCACCGCACACTATACACATATATTTTCTGCGTAGTTCCTTTGTCTTTATTTCCTCACCCAGCCGCGCGTGTATATACGCGTTTTTAGCCACCGCCATAAGTCCCGATGTATCCTTGTCCAGACGGTTTACGGCGCGGAATACTCTATCCTCGCCCCTGCTTCTAAAATAATACATAACGCCGTTTGCAAGGGAATTTTCATAATTCCCCATTGACGGGTGCGTCGGCATACGCGGCGGCTTATTTATTACAAGTATATCCTCATCCTCGTATACTATATCAAGCGGAATATCCTTTGGTATTATATTTTCCGATGCGCCCTCGCGCAGTGTTACTGTCAGCACGTCATTTTCCTTTACGGTATCAGCCGTTCTTATATGTTCGCCGTTAAGACGCAGCCCCTCGGGATATTTCTTTAAATTCTTTATAAGATTTGCGGACATTTTGAAATGCTTTTTCAGTACAGTCATCACATTTGCGCCGTCATATCCGGACGTTATTACGTATTCAAATACTCTGTCCATCAGTTATTTAAGCCCTGCAAAAGACGCGCCGCATATGAAGGGTCAACCATTTCCCATTCAAAGCTGTACGGTTTGACCCCCGACTCTTTAAGACTCGCGTCTATCGTGTTATACGTTTCCATAGGCACGCTTGATGTATAGGTCTGCTGTTCTTTCGCGTCATATATCATAAATTCAAGCACATCATTTTCACATTTACCGAAACGGCACGTACGGTCTGCCGACTTTTCCAAATCCTGTGACAAAATCATAAGTTTTATCACTTCTACAGTCTTGTCATTCATATTATTATCGAAAATCAATATTTTTTCCAGAAGTCCGTTATAATCGGTTATAAATCGAAGATTATAACCTTCCAGCTTTTCAAGCTCTCCCGATTCCTTTGATGTTCTCTGTATATTATCGAACAGCTGACTTTTCAGAACAGGGTCGCTGCACGGCGAGAATGATATCATAAGACGCTTTTCTTCATCATGGTACAGCATAGGCGTAGGCATAAGCGCCGTATGTGAGCAGGACGGACAATGGAACATATTGATTTTACCCCGCAATAAGTCATGTTTTAAATCCTTGCTGTCATTTACCGTTATTGAATTCCATACTGTAACTTCACTCATCTGTCCGCATTCGGGACATTTTACGTTTTGTTTGGTATTTAAGCTCATTTTACTCTGCCTTTCTTAATATATTATTCGCCGCAACCATTATGCCGAGTTTCGCGCTTTCATATGTCAGACCGCCCTGCATATATGCGATATACGGCGGTTTTATCGGCGCGTCCGCGGACAATTCGATTGAAGCGCCCTGCACGAACGCGCCCGCTGCCATTATTACCTTTGAACTGTATCCCGGCATATCCCACGGCTCAGGTGTAACGAAGCTGTCAACAGGCGCTCCTTTCTGTATGCCGCGGCAGAACTCAATAACCTTATCAGGATTGCCAAACTTGATTGACTGAATTATATCATGACGAATCTCATCAGGCTTCGGGTCAACTTCAAAGCCAAGTTTATCAAACACGGCGCTACACAATACTGCCGCTTTAAGAGCCTGTGCCACAGTATGCGGCGCCATGAAAAGTCCCTGATAAAGCTGCCTGTTAAAGCCGAGCGACGCTCCAGCCTCTTTGCCGATACCTACCGATGTAAGGCGATACGCGCAAAGCTCAACATACTTTTTCTTTCCGGCGATATATCCGCCTGTCGGAGCAAGTCCGCCGCCGGGATTTTTTATGAGCGAGCCGGCTATAAGATCCGCGCCGTATGCTGTCGGCTCTTCTGTTTCAACAAATTCTCCGTAGCAGTTATCAACTATACATATTGTTTCAGGAGATATTTCCTTGACAAAGGCAATAAGCGCGCCGATATCCTTTGCGCTGTACGTCGGCCGCCAGCCATAACCTTTACTGCGTTGAATTGTAACTGCTTTGATTTCCTTTTCTGTAAGTATGTCCTTTATTTTGGCAAGGTCAGGTGTTCCGTCCTCTTTTATATCTATCTGAATATAATCAACGCCAAAATCTTTAAGCGAGCCATTGCCCTCATCACCCTCTATACCAATCACTTCTTCAAGTGTATCATACGGCTTGCCGGTGATTGATACAAGTATATCTCCCGGTCTTAATACCGCGAACAGCGCCGTTGAAATAGTATGTGTACCGGATATGAAGTTATGACGCACAAGCGCGTCCTCCGCGCCCATTACGTCAGCATACACGCGGTCGAGAGTATCGCGTCCGATATCATCATAGCCATAGCCTGTTGTCGGCACAAAATGGCTGTCCGATACCCTGTTATCCGAAAATGCTTTCATCACACGCAGCTGGTTTATTTCCGCAATGTTTTCGATATATTCAAACTGTACGGCAGCTTCTTTTTCAGCCTCGTCCGCAAGTTTTACAGCCTTTTCCGAAATTCCGAAACTATCCTGTATAAATTTATTCTTGTCCATAGGTAAATATTTCCTCTTTTCTTACTTTTATAATCGTGTTTGTCCATTCCGAAGCTCTTTCCTATTCCCTAAAAAAACAAGGCTGTTTAAAAAATTAAACAGCCCCTTTTTCGCTATGACAGCATTAAAACAATTTCAAGTATTATCACAATAGCGCTCAATATACT
>CAZWLT010000138.1:0-2894 GCA_964634915.1 uncultured Clostridium sp.
ACAAACACGCATCCCGAATAATTCATCCTTTCTCCGTCATAGAGAAGCGAGTATGTGCCCGCCGCCTTTTGTCCCGCCGTTTCGACGCTCTCCGTTTCAACCGTCATTTCCGTACCGTCCGGAGTGTACGGCTTATCGGGAATAATATTAACCGTAAAGGTTTCCTCGTCATACTCCACATCAAACTGCTTGTCACTGCCGCTCAAAAGACGCGCAAGGTCGCGTATTCTGATATAGTTATAGCCGCTGCTGTTATACGCGAATAATGTCTGCGGCTCGCCGCCGTTTACCGATACCTTCTGCGCCGTCGGGAAAACCTTGCCCATATACGTGCCGTTTTCAAAATAATCGAGCGCGGTATTATAGTCAATATTATATTCGGTTTTGAAAATATCGTCTGTAATCTTCTGCAAATAATCTACAGCATTTTCATCAAAGGCGCTGACAAGTCCGAGCTTTTCGGTTATTTCCTCATACGTGCCGCGGGTATACGAGCATGCCTCAAAATATTTGTCAATTCCCGCCTGCCTGTCATGCAGGCAGATATCATACACCTGCGCCGCGTTGAACATAGTAAGCGTATATCTTATATAGGCGCCGGGATTTGTAAAATAAAATTCACAGCTTTTATACCACTCGTCACCGAAAGCGCTTTTAAGATAAAGGTCAATTTCCTCCGCCTGAGCCTCAAGGGTATGCTCGCCGTACAATTCCATTTCATAAGCGTAAAGATTTGCGGCGCTTCCGATTGCCTGAAGGCTTGAAACAAGCGTTCTGAATTTCATCGCGTCCGCGTTTTCGCCGTAGATTTCATCATAATAATCCATTGCGAGAAGTTCAAGCATCTGCGAGTCAAACTCCGCAAGCGGCGCGCATCCTCCGAAATATCCGTCCTCATTATCCGTTTCGTTATTCAGATGGGACTGGAAGTGACCAAACTCATGAATAAGTGTTCCTATTACGTCATAAGACGAAACAACCACCTCCGAATCATCATAATAGTTCAGCCCATACGTTGAGCCTGTGTATTTCTCATCGCTCTTTTGCCAGAAGCACAAATTGTTTCTGACCATATACTCATACGCGCTTTTAAGCCTGGAGTCGATTTTGCCGACAAAGGACAGCGTTTCAAGCGGATTTTCCGCGGCAATATCGCCTTTTATTTCTCCAAGACCGTTATGCGTGCCGTAATTCTTAAATTTGTTCACATAGTAATAATAGCTTCCTATATCGCTGCAGTATTTCCAAAGCTGCTCCGCTTTGACGCCGTATGACGTAATTTCATCGCCCTCTGTAACATATCCGTTTTCAAGGCTGTATGTAATTATTTCTTTTAACAGCTTTGCAAACTCAATGCTTTCGGCATTGCTGTCAAGCAGCTCGTAATATCTGTCGTAAAAGTCCTTGTATGCTTTATCGGTTTCACCGTCAATGCTTTCTATCTGCTCCGTTCTTTCCTCTCCCCAGTATTCCCTGAATTTATCGGCATATTGACTGTCAAGGATTGACTTTATCGCAAGGTCAATCTTGTTTCCGTACTCCGACGCGGTATCATAACCGGCATTAAGCTGTTCCCTGTTATATGTCCCCTCAAAATCATAATTCAGCTTTTCGATTTGAGCCAAATTAAGCTGACGCGCGTCAAAAATCTCCGCCGACAAATCAATAAGCGCCTTGTAATCCTCAAATACCTTGTCATAATTATTATTTTTTTCCAAATCCTGTTTCAGATTTTTCACAGCCGTATCAGCCTTAATTGTGTCCACCGTCAGCGGTCTTTCGTCAAACGGTATATCCGACGGAGCGGCAAATACCGCCGCCGATGAAATCAGTATTGATACGGATAATAATATTGATATAATTTTCTTTTTCATAGTCTTGTTCCCTTCATTAAATAATTGTTGCCGTATATTCCCCGCTGTTTCTCGCCGTACTTGTCACGCCGCAGTCCCATAATGGCAAGCCACGCCATTCGGATTTTTCCGCCGTTCTTTTCCCTGCCCTCCGCAAGGATATTAACGTCCTCCAAAGGCTCGCCGTCATTTAATCTGAACCACCCCGCCACAAGCGTGAACGGTTTGATTTTTCTGCGGCTTTTTACAGCAATCATATACATTATAAGGCACGACCACAACGCGAAATATTCCACGCCGAACGCCATATGGTTCTTTGGCAGAAGCGGCAGATACAGCGGCGCAAACGGAATTTTTATATCGGGAAAATACGCGTAATGCCACGGACGCGCAAAGCATGCTGACACAAGCAGTATAAGCATTGCCGCGGTCCAGCCGGATAGAAACCCGACAGTTATCCATCCCATATCACGCAGAGAAATAACCAATCTGCCGCGGCGCAGATACAGCACATTCGCTATCGCGAACGCCGCGAGAAGGATTATTACAGAAAAGGTATTATAGCCGCCGGTGCTTATAGTACCGTTATGCAGCTTGCATACAAGCGGATAACCGAGATAAATAACTGTCGTCATAATACCGGACCATATCATAAGTCCATAACGGTTATTAAACGGCAGACGATACTGATCATTGAACATTTCACCGATTTCCTTTGCGTTGCCCATGCGCGACGCCGCCAGTGACATAGATGTTTCATGGTCATAGCCGAACGCCTCATACTCCCGCGCCATTTCTTCGATATGCTCTTTTATTTCGGAATATATATCCTTGTGTACCGATTTATACTGCACCTCGTCGCACATTCTGTCCAGAAAATCATGTATGCTGAACCTCATAGTCTTCTCCTCCCGCAATGATGCTGTTCATAGCCTCCATAAAGGCGCTCCATTCCTTTTGCTTATGCAAAAGCAGCTTTCGTCCTTCATCTGTTAATTTGTAATACTTGCGTCTTCGCCCTTCCTCGGTATCATACCAGTA
>CAZWLT010000139.1:0-2876 GCA_964634915.1 uncultured Clostridium sp.
TCATTTACAATAATTCTCTGCCGACAGCCTTTGCGATAGGTTCAAGCTCTTTCATAAGTCTGTCAAATTTCTCCGGCGTAAGCGACTGAGCGCCGTCGGAAGCCGCCTTTTCGGGGCAGTTATGAACTTCAATCATAAGACCGTCCGCGCCTGCCGCGATCGCGCCCTTTGCAACTGCCGGCACATATTTGTATGTGCCTGTCGCGTGACTCGGATCGCCGATAATAGGAAGATGAGAAAGCTCCTTTGAAACGGGTATAGCGCTGAGGTCGAATGTATTTCTTGTAGCTGTTTCGTAAGTTCTGATGCCTCTTTCACAAAGGATTACGTTCTCGTTACCCTCTGACATAATGTATTCGGCAGCCATAAGCCATTCCTCCATTGTACAAGCAAGACCGCGTTTTAAAAGTATAGGTTTGTTGCACTTGCCAACTTCACGGAGAAGCTTGAAGTTCTGCATATTTCTCGCTCCAATCTGCATGATGTCCGCATATGTTGCGACAAGCTCAACATCGCGCGTATCAAGAACCTCAGTACAAATAGGCATACCAAGCTCTTTGCCGCTGTTATGCATTATTTTAAGACCGTCGCCCTCAAGTCCCTGAAATGAATATGGGGATGAACGCGGTTTGAACGCTCCGCCTCTAAGAATATTTGCGCCGGATTCTTTAACCGCGGCGGATACTGTTGTAAATTGTTCCTGACTTTCAATAGCGCACGGACCGGCAAACACAGCGAGTTTTTTACCGCCGACTTTAACACCGTATCCGACATCAATAACAGACGGTTCTTTGTGCAGCTCCTTTGACGCGAGCTTGTAAGGCTTCATAATAGGAACAACGTTTTCAACACCGTCCATTGTAAGAATTTGATTCATGCTCAAAAGACGTTTGTCACCTATAGCGCCGATTACAGTCTTTTTTTCACCATATATGGGGTGTGTCTGAAATCCAAAATCGGTAAGTATTTTTTCAACATTTTCAATTTCCTTTGCCGATGCGGAATCTTTCATGATAATAATCATTTTTCTTCACTGTCCTTTTCAAAAAAATTGTATATCATTAATATATATAGTATAGCAAAAAAGTGTGTTTTTTGCAAGTTAATTTGCCACAATTTCAGAAATATCGGCAAAAACCGCTTTATATGTATATTGTCAAGAAAAAAGAGGGTGTTTAATTTTTAAACATCCCCTTTAAAATGATATAAAATATTGTAATTTAATCAATGCGGTTTCAGTATTTATTTGCCGTTGTTATTTGAATCATTCATACCAACCGCGTCTCCGGCGTCATCAACAATATCGCCTGCCGCCTCGCCCGCGTCATCAACAATATCTCCCGCCGCCTCGCCTGTGTCCTTAACAGCATTACCCGCCGCGTTACCGGCGTTGTTTGTATCATTTTGTTTATCGTCCGCAACTGTTCCGTTATCTGTGTCGCTTACATTGCCTGAGGTTGTTGAAGCAGGCGACGGCGACGCGGTTGAATTAGAATTGTTCATACCGCATGATGCAAGCATTGATACAACAATTGCTGATAATAAAATTAGTTTTATAGCTTTCATTTTAATTCCTCCATTATTGATTTATACATAGTTATTATTATCATTATTTTTAGTTTTATTATAAATTTAAAAAAATAATATTTTTATGGAACTAAAATAGAATTAATGACGTCTAACATTATGTAGGGTAATTACCAAAAAAATAAAAAGGAGAAGGATTAAATGAAAAAGAACTTAATTATAATAATATCAACAGCTGCAATACTTGCGTCATCAACAGCCGCATTTGCAGAGACAACACCGGCAGCGGAGGAACTAAACGTAATGCCTATATCAGAAACAACAGATATAGAATTTAAAGTACCTGTTTCAATGCCAAGCTACATAGTAAACACTGTAACTGTTACAGAAATAACAGAGGAAAGAATTTCAACAACGACCGATAAGGAAGACGCGGAAAATCCTGAAAACACAATCAATTTCACAATTCTTGAAAACACTCTTGTTTTAGCATCAAACGGTGAAAAGAAGACCGTGGAGGATATTAAAAAGGATGAAAATATAACAGTATTCACATCTTCATATTCGCCAACACCGCTTATTCTGCCGCCGCTTTATCAGGCTGATGTTATCATAATCAATGATGAAGAGCAGACAAGCTTTGTTGATGTTGACACATATCTTGCGGACGGTGAAAGACTTGTAAACGCGGCAAACACACTTGAACTTAACATTGATGAAAAGACAGAAATCGTTGATACAGAGAGTAAAACGGTTGAAGAAAAAGACCTTGACAAGAAAGACCTTGCTGTAATTTACAGCGCATCGACTAAAAGTATTCCTGCTCAGACAACACCGATAAAGATAGTTGTTCTTGGCGAGAATGAAACAGCTCTTGCGCAGATTGAAGCTGCAAAGAACGAAGAAGCGGCAACACCGGAGGTAACGCCTGCTCCGGCGGACACACCTGAAAACGACGGAGATATTGAGGTTAATTTTATAAAAGTAAATTCAATTAAAGTAGAAGGTAAGTCTATTGAAAATGTATATTATTTAAAAGATGATTATAATGAAGGCAATCCTATTCTTATGGTTCCTTTAAGAGAAATCGCCGAAGCTCTCGGCATGACTGTTGATTGGAACGATGAAATGAGAACGGTTATTCTAAATGATGGTATTTACAGTCTTCAGATTGATGAAAACAGCTATATAAAGGGTAAAATGATGCCTGTTCAGCTAAGTGCCGCGCCTGAAATAAGAGATGGTTTAACATATGTTCCCGTTGAGTATTTCATTGACGTGGTTGAAGCAAATACAAACGTTAATCTTGATGAAAACGGATACGCCGAATCTATAGATTTCTCAATTAC
>CAZWLT010000140.1:0-2825 GCA_964634915.1 uncultured Clostridium sp.
CGGCAGAAGAATTAAAAGAGTTTTAAAAAGATATTGTAATGCAAAATAAAAAAACGGCAATAGCGCCGTTTTTTTTATCTTCTTCGTTTATTGTACTTCTTTCTTACTTTATATTTTTCCCGTTCATCGAAACGTCTGTGTATTTCTGTTTTTCTATGCTTCTTTGCCTTATATCTCTCGTCTTTCTTATTTTTATTGCCGATAATCTTTGAAAGCAATCCGTTTGATGTCAGCTTGCCTGACTTATTCATGTAAACAAGTGTTATAAATGCCGCAAGCGCAAGCAACGCGACAATTCCCACCGCTATAACGGGAGCAATACCGCCATTGTTATTTTCTGACTTTTTACCGCCGCTATTTATTTCCGGCGGGTCAGTCGGCTGCATCGGTCCGGGCATCTCAACCGGTCCGACAAGCGCCGGTCTTTTTGTCGGCTTTGGCGTCGCGGTAGGCTTTGATGTTGAGTCAGGAGAATCCGATGATTTGGGGGTTGTCGTTTTTGTCGGCTTTAGTGTGTTCGCCGGCTTAGTTGTTGCCTTGGTTGTCGGCTTCGTTGTCGGCTTCGTTGTCGCCTTTGACGCCGATGCTGATGTTGATGTTGACGGTTTTGCAGTCGAATTTGATGATGACGGCTTCGTTGTCGGATTTGACGATGACGTTGAAAAATCTACTGTATCTTTCACTGTCATATTGAACAATGTTGCTCTATTCTGTATTTTCCTCAGATGACTTGTTAACGCGCATATCGCGTACGACGTTGCCTCGCCATCGGACTTTTTGTTGTCATATGAAAATCCGCCGTCCTTATTCTGATATGACATAAGTCCGTCAAACGCTGTACCCTTTCTTGCCTCAAAACGTTCGTCACCGTTACAGTCAATATCCATTGTATCAAGCGCGATAACCGTCATTGCTGTTGCTATAAGGTCGCCCCAGTCACCGTCTGCCGACTGCGTATTTGACAAATAATCAATCGCCTTATCCACGGCTTCCTTCGGACTCAGGTCAATTACCCAGCCTGTCTGATTCTGCGTTATCGTATACGCGCCGCTTGTTTCACAATACGGAGCAAGCGCTGTAACCGCCGACGCTGTCACGTACACATCATCGTCAAAGCTGCCGTCTATATTCTGACGCGAAAGCAGCTCTGCAATGATATCATTCCTGTTCTTCACAGCCCACTCCGGCGGCTCATACTGCATTGAGTCAAGAGTCAGCAACGCCCATGAATATCCGTTTGCGCCCTCTTTCCCCAACGGAGAAACGCTGTCTCTGTAATATGTAGCATCGCCTACAAGGTCACGTCCTCCGATATTTTGCGCGTCGCCTCCGGCGCAGACTGTTGCCATCGCGCTTCTCTGCATATCCGACGCCTTATGCTCGCTTCCGTATCCGGCAGCAATGCCTTCCAGTCCCGCGAGGTACGTAGAATAGTCATATTCCTTTCCAAGTCTGCCAAGCGCTATTATATACATATTGGAATTGCTTGTACCGATACTGTACATGGGATTATCATTTTCATCCTTCCACTTTACAGCATCATTTACAACATCCTTAATGCCGTTTTCTGTATAGTCAGCTTTTACGCACAGCGGAGGAACTGCCAATGCCGCAATACATAATACCGCTATGATTTTCTTTCTCATTATTCAAACCCTTTCTGAATATTAGTAAACATTCTATATCAGTTTACCATTATATCACACTCCGCATACATTTTTCAACTGTTATATCTAACAAATATTTAATTATTTTCATTTAATATAGGAAACATTTAACGGATATGTCGCCAAATCAAACTAAAATGTCTGCAATTTAATTGTTAACACCTGAATTATGTGATATTATTAAAGTAAGGTTTTTATGAGGAAAGAGAGGTCTTTACATGAAAAAGTTTGTAAGCGCGGTATTATCTGCGGCAATAATCGCTTTAACGGTTACAATGCCCGTAAGCGCGGCGGATACCGGTAAAACGCAAACAATCAGCTATACATATTCCGCGGGCGAGGCAAAAACATACACCCGTGAAATGGAAAAACTTGACCGCGGTCTTGTAGCGGTTAAAACAGACAGCGGCGTGTACCTGAGCTGGCGTCTTTTGGACAGCGAGGATGCGCGGTTCGGAAGCGCGGACAGCAATGTGTCGTTTAACGTATACAGAGGAAACACAAAAATTGCCGAGGTCACCGACAGCACGAACTACACCGACACGACCGCCGGTACAAGCTATTCCGTTGCGCCCGTAATTAACGGAAGCGAGGGCGACAAGTGCGAGGCGGTAAGCGTATGGGATAATAATTATATTGATATTAACCTTGAAAAGCCCGAACCGGAAACAATATATGATAACGACGGTAATGTAGTTTACGAAAATATTTCGTTCTCACCCGCCGACTGCTCAGCGGGCGATTTGGACGGCGACGGCGAATATGAAATAATCATAAAATGGACATCGTCCGAACATGACGTCGGCTCACCCGGTGATCCCTCGTATTCCGGCACAGTATGTCTTGCCGCATACAAACTTGACGGAACAAAGCTCTGGTATAACGATATAAACCTCGGCAAAAACGTCTATTCAAGCGCGCATACGGTACAGTTTCTCGTATACGACTTTGACCTCGACGGCAAGGCGGAGGTAATGTGTCAGACCTCGCTCGGCTCAAAGGACGCGGATGGCGCGTACGTTTCTCACGCCGCGAAGGCGGATTCGGTTGTCGCTTCAACAGGAGCGAAAATTGCCGATTTTACAGATGAACAGAATGAAAATGCCGATTACAGAAACGCAGGCTGGGGACTTATAACAACAGGCGAAGAATTTTTGA
>CAZWLT010000141.1:0-2822 GCA_964634915.1 uncultured Clostridium sp.
GCGTTTACAGATATGAACGTATGTCCATAGCAAGTGTTTCTTCTATGTTTATGAGCCTCTTTGCGATATCCTTTGATTGATTGTCCGCGGCTTTATATTTATTGAGATACTTATGCAATGATTTAACCCCCATGTTGCAGCCGTCTGTTATGAGGTCAGCCACCGTATTATCCGATTCGTCTGCCGCAAGCTTCATATTGGTTTTAATCCATGCCATGCCCTTTGCCATAGACTGCGGATCTTTGCCGTCATCATGGTATTTGTCAAGCAATATCTGTGTGTCATCCTGAAGCTGCTGATGCTTTGATATTGACTCATCAAGCAGTTCTTTGAAACGATTATTTTGCACATTATCAAGCACGTCTTCTATTGTGCTCACACCCATTTTAATTCCCGCGTCGCATTCGCGCAAAAGACGTATAGTGTCCTGTTCTATCATATTATTTTTATTTCCTCCTTGTAAATATTTTTTATAGTTTTACCGATTTGCCATATAAATATGTGAAAAATGTCTATAAATTATTTTCGCGTAATAAAATTAACAGAGGTGATTTTTTATGTTAAATATAACAGTATCACAAAAGCAGAAGCTTAAAGAAAGCTACAAGCGCGGAATTATATGCGAGCTGTATGCAAAATCCATAATCAGCGACGAGCAGTATAAACGGCTGAGACGTTAGTCTGATATGAGTAAGACCGGAAAGGCGGCGATTATTATGCTCAAGGTGGCGGCTTATGCCCGTGTGTCAACGGATAAGGACGATCAGATAAATTCGCTGTCAAATCAGCGTGAATATTTTGAAAGATATATAAAATCGAATAATGAATGGGAATATGCCGGGGTGTATTTTGATGAAGGCATTTCAGGCACACAGACGAAAAAGCGCGCGGGATTCAATCGTATGATTGACGAGTGCAAAGCGGGTAACATTAATCTGATACTCACAAAGGAGGTCAGCCGTTTTGCCCGCAATACGGTTGACACATTAAAATTTACGCGTATGCTGAAGGAGTACGGAGTCGGGGTTCTGTTTATCAGCGACAACATAGATACGCGTGAAAATGACGGCGAATTCCGTCTTTCAATCATGGCGTCTGTCGCGCAGGAGGAAAGCCGTAAAACAAGCGAGCGTGTAAAATGGGGACAAAGACGCGCCATGGAAAACGGTGTTGTGTTCGGCAATAACAGTATTTTTGGATTTGACATTAACGGCGGCATGCTTACAATAAATGAAAAAGAAGCGGAGGCAGTGCGGCTGATTTTCCATAAATACGCGAACGAGGGTAAAGGGACGCATATTATCGCGAGGGAGCTGTATGAGGAGGGCATAAAAACGCCAAAATCAGCTAAGAATTTCTGGAGCAGCGCAATGATTTTGCGTGTTCTCCGTAACGAAAAATATGTCGGCGATTTGCTGCAAAAGAAGTACATAACCAATGATTACCTTACACATAAAAAGATAATCAATACAGATGGAGAGAAAATCTACATAAAAGACCATCACAAGGGGATAATTGACCGGAACATATGGGAGAGAGCGCAGGAGGAATTAAAGAGAAGAAGCGCGGGTAAAGAAACAAAGAGAAAATATTCCAACCGCTATTGGTGCAGCGCAAAGATAGTTTGCGGCGAGTGCGGCAGCGGCTTTGTGATACGAAGGAATAAGACGAAAAACGGTGAATATATCACATGGGCATGCCATTCAAGAGTCAGGCACGGAAAAAGGAAAACTGATTGTAACGGCAATGCGGTCGGATGTAATATGCGTATGCTTAACAATAAGTCTTTGCTTGAAATTATGCGGTATGTAACAAATCAGACAGGAGTGGATTTTGACAGTCTCGCGTCTGAGATAGCCGCTGAAATTACCGCGCTGCCAAGAGATGAATATGATAGTAAGTCTGATTTGATATACAGTATGATAAAGGAAACGGAGGATAAAAAAATTCGTATGCTCGACAGCTATTTCGGACGGCAAATAGGAGAAGAGGATATGAACGGGCTTATGCTAAAATATAACGAGGAGCTTGACCGTCTGAACACGCAGCTGAGACAAAACGAAAACCGGAAAAAGATACACGACAGACAGGGAGAAATATCGATACTGCGAAAAGCTGTAAGCGAAAGTATATATTCAAAGAGCGTATATGGAGAAATTCTCGACGGAATTACGGTATATGACAATTATATAGTTATAAGACTGAAATATCTCGATTTTGGTTTAAAAATCAGCTATTCAACGTATGGATACAAGGAAAACTATACCACGGTTATCGAGAAGTGCGAAGAAATTGAAATATAAATGTTAAATATGCGCAAAAAATTCATAGCTGTATAGCTAATGCCGTAGGGACGGCATTTCTTATGGCAAGTTCCTCGCGTTTTAGGTAATCCCTGTATGCTATACTGTTATCCTCGAATGCTTTTTGAAGATTAGGTTGTATCTGTCCGCCGAAAACTATTGCAGACGGATTTATATTATAAATAAATTCTTCAATAGTCATCGGGATTTTTGCGTATGGTGAATTGATGACGGTTCCGTCAAAGGTAACCGGTACAGGCAGTATAATAATATCTGCTCCGAGGACATAATCCTTGTCAGTTTCGTTTTCAAGTCCTTCGAGCTGAATATCTTTGTCAAATCCGTATAGAAAAACATGATATCCTTCTGTCTTTAAAAGACGGGCAAGAGTAAGCTGTCTTAAATCTCCGCCGATTACAGAAACGGTCTCAAACATAGTGAATCCTCCTTGCTGTATTTTTCTCTGCTTATATATATTATGTCATAAATTTATTTTTGTTATATGCAGCTTGAAATAAT
>CAZWLT010000142.1:0-2728 GCA_964634915.1 uncultured Clostridium sp.
CCGTATATCACCGGTACAAACTGTTATTTCTTCATGCCGTATTCGGCGGATTTGTCAAACATAACGTATACGACAATCCATTCCGACGGTACGGAGGAGGACAAAACCGTTGATTTGTCGGACGGTAAAACGGCGGCGATAAATATAATGGGACTCGACTTTACCGCAAGCGCTATGACGTCGGGACTGCCCGTGCTGTATCTGGATATAGACGAGCAGTACGGAAGTATATATAATATGAATAACTCCCCTAAACACGAGGATAAATGCTACGGCGATATGCGCCTTGAAATCCCCGAAGAATTGGCGGCAATAAAGGGTTGGGACAGCGTGTATACAAGCGTCGGAAATGACAAAGACATCGAGCAGCCCGGAACCATGGAGCTTAGGGGCAGAGGAAATTCAAGCTGGTCTCAGGCAATCCGCGATAACGGTCCGCGCCCCTATCAGTTTAAGCTTGAAAAAAAGCTTGATATTATGGGAATGGGCAGCGCAAAAACATATACGCTGCTAAAGGCCGACCAGACCCAATCCACCAACAAAACTTTTTTGGATATGAGTATAGATATGGGTATGAAGTATACTCCGCAGTCGGAATTTGTAGACGTGTATCTTAACGGTGATTATATAGGAATGTATACTCTTGCGGAAAAGGTTCAGATAAACGGAGAAAGAGTCAATATAAGCGACCTTGAGGATGAGATTGATACCGCGGCGGCAAACGGAACAAGCATAGACGAGCTTGATACTACAGGCGGATACCTGCTTGAGATTGACAACACGAACGAGGATTTGCAGTTCAGGGTACACAGTAACAGAATAACTGTAAAAAGTCCGGAAAATCTTGATACAACAGTCAATGAGGGTTCAAGGTATGATTACATAGTCAATCTGATGACCGATTTGTTTAACGCAATATACGGCGACGGTTATCTTACCGAAGGCGAATACGCGGGAAAGCACTTCACCGAAGTGATGGATATGGATAGCGTTACGCGGTATTTTCTTGAACAGGAGCTTACGTCAAACCTTGATAACGGTCTTGGCAGTACGTTCTTCTATAAAGACAAGGACAGCATAGACGGTAAAATATATATGGGAATTGTCTGGGACAATGACCGCTGCGCGGGAACAAATACCATTGAGGGTTGGCAACTGCCCGAAATTAACTGTTACGGAGAGAGCGGAACACAGGAGGACGGAGAGGACAGCTTCTTCAAGGCGATGTGTAAGCATAAGGAGTTTATAAGCTATATTCTCGCATATTATAACGACAATATGAACGATAACAATATAAAGGACATATTTAAAGCGTATGCGGAGATAGCAAACGAAAACGGCGCGTATATAAATACGGCGGCGGTAATGTCAAGGCTGCGTTGGAATCATAAATGGGCGTTTACCCCCGATAAGCTCGGCAGCTTTATAACTCAGCGCGCATCATGGGTAGACGAAAATATTAACACTATATCAGCCTACGGCGTAAAGGGAAATGAAATAGAGGTAACTCCGGAGCCGGTTAAAACCCCCAACCCGAACCCTGCCGTTCAACCCGAGGAAAATCCTCATCTTATCGCGGGTTACAGGTATGCGAACGGGGAAGCGGGCGCCGACCTTGACGAAAGTCTCGGCGACAAAACAAACGGCTATAAGGCGACGGCGGGACTGCAAAAGGACAGCGCGCTTCTTTTCGCGTCGGTGAACGGCGACAACACCAAAACGCTTGAATGGTCCGGCGAAGCGTATACGGACAGTTCCGGCTCGTATATTCCGGCGGTTGTAAGCGCAAGCTCAAAGAATATTTGGGGCAGTCCGTACGCGGATATAGAATTATCAACCAAGGATTGTGAAAAGCTGTATTTCAGCGCGAAATTAGGCGCAACAAAGAAAGGCCCCGCAAGCTACAAGCTGCAATATTCCCTTGACGGAGAAAGCTACGCCAACGTTGAAAACGCGGTTTATACGCTGACCGATAATAAGGATATGCAGCAGGCGTTTGAGTATACGGAGCTGCCGCAGGCGGTCTGCGGACAGGAAAAGGTTCATATACGAATTGCCGCAGCCTCCAATCTGGCGGTAAACGGCTTGCCGCTTTCGGATAATCCAAGCGGCGGTGAATTTGCGTTAAACGACATATTTATTTATGACGAACAACCGGCGGAGCAAAAGCCGGACATAGAAACCGATTACAGCACGGATAATGATAAATTAAATATAACTGTTAAAAACAATACGTCCGATACGGTATCGGCGGATATTTATATCGCTGTTTACAGCAGCGGCGGAACGCTTTCAGGTCTGTTCGCGGATACGCAGGATATATCTTCACAGGGCACATATACAAATTCTTACGATTATACACTAAAGGAAAATGAAACTGTGCGCATATTCTGTTGGCAAAAGGGTACGATGATACCTTATATGTAAAGCAATCCGTCACCGGCACCCTGATGTTATTTGTATTTGATGAAGCGTTTGAGATGAAGCGTTTGATAAAATTGATTTTTCGCGTATTGAGGGAAACCGGCTCGTGAATTTGCCGTTGTTTGCGAGCCGGAAATTACCGAATAATTTTTTTTAGCTTGGCGCGGGGCATCGGCGTGTCCGCCGGTTCCGGGTCATTTTTTAATGTTTGTAAAATCGCGTAATCAGCAAAATTCATTTTCCGTATACTATTTTTCTCACCATTAAACTCTGTTTCCTTGTTTTCAAAATCAAATTCCGACTT
>CAZWLT010000143.1:0-2714 GCA_964634915.1 uncultured Clostridium sp.
TTACTGCGTCTTCTGAAAATGCTGATAATCTCTGTATGATGACCATGAGCCGCCCCATTCCCATCCATATTTATCAACAAAAATCTTATATATTTCCGCTTCCGGACCAATATAAGCCGCTTTGGCTATATCGCTTGTCCACTGTGAAAAATCTCTTGACCAATATTCACTCGCATTACTGTGCGAGCCTCTTCCGCCGGAATTTACATAAGGATTAATCTGAGGGTTTATATCAATTGCTCTGCCGAGAGCATGCTTTGATAATCTTCCCGTACCGTCCGTTGAAACGCGGTAATTGAATGCAGATGTATTATTATAGTCAATCGACGTATAATCATCAGCGTCGTATTTATCGATAAGCTCCATACGTTCTATCGGATACTTTATATCAAACAAATCCGCAAATATATCCAGCACCTCGTCTGCAAGAGCGCTGTTTACAACAAGATGTCCCTGCGTGACATTATAATCAAAATCATAGTGCGGAATAGTCAGATAAGATAATTCATCATATGAAACAGTCGCGTTTGCCGGCATTGACTTGCCCGCCATACTCGCGCGTATTTCCTCGGGGATTGGTTCTGCCGTTCCGCGTCTTACAGGCTCGCTTGTCGGCTCGCTTGCCGGCTCGGTTGCCGGCTCAGCAGTAGGAATAAGTGTCGGCGAAAGCGACGGTTCCTCTGTCTGAATTATTGCAATCTCGTCATTTACATTATCATCGTTTTTTTCGTCACCTTTCTTATTACAGCTTACAAATACCGCTATCGCCGCGATTAATACCGCAAGAAACAAAACGCATATTATGATTTGTTTCTGTCTTTTCTTCTTTTTCTTCTTACTTCTTGCCGCTACCATTTTCCTGTAATCCATATTTACCCTCCAAAATAATTACTTTAAGAACATAACATCCGTCTGCATAATTATATTTTACATTTTTTATCGGATATTGTCAATATCTGTACTTATTCATCATTGCTATTGATAAAAGCACAATCACTATACCCAAAGCGTTATAAATTCCGATTTGTTCATGGTTCACCGTTACTCCGAGAATTGCCGCAACAACCGTTTCGACCGATGCGAACACAGGTACGCGGCTTGTTTCCTTTACTTTCTGTACTCCGGCATAGTATATAAGATACGCGATTGAGGTTGGTATCAGCGCGTATAAAAATCCCCATAATGCTATTTGCGGCGAAACGGAGAACGAGGAGCCTGACGGTTTAACAGACAGCATTAAAAACAATGCCGCGAACATATAGCTGTATGTACTCATCACAAATGTGTTTGTACGATTACCGGCAATTCTGCCGAATATTGCGGTAAGCGAATAGCAAAAGCCTGCCGCCGTGCCAAATATTATACCGGCAAACGATACGCCCGCAAGCGAAATATTGCCGCCCGTTACAGCGAGTATACAGCCAAGCACATTGATAATCAATGCCGCGGCTTTAAATTTTGTGATTTTTTCAGAAAACATCACGCGGGATATAATCGCGGTGAACACCGGCGCTATATCGAGAAGCACCGCGCCGATTGTCACCCCTGTTTTCACAACGGCAAGACTGTAAAATATGTTATACACACCATGACACACAAGTCCCAGCAGTGCGCATGATATGAGTGTTCTTAAATCCACGCGAAATGCTTTTATGCCATATTTCGCAATTGTAAAAACCGCAAGTATGCCAAATGAAAATGCCACGCGTAAAAAACTTATCATTATTGAATCCGCGCCGCACCGGCTCATTTTTGTAACGAATAATCCAATCGTTCCCCATATCGCACCGCCGATAAATACCTGCAAGGCTCCTGTTTTTTCTTTGCTTAAAATATTTTTCATTTGCCTATTTTGTCCTTATAGAAATTCTCTTTACATTGTAGCACATATTACGGATTTTGTAAATTCATATTTTTTATCGCAGCGCGCATACTAACTGTGGAAGGAGTGATTTTGATGTGTCATAAAAATAAAAATAACGAAAAGAAAAAAGACATTAAACCAAGTGATATAAAAGGAAAAATCGAAGTGCCGGACAAACGAGAGAGAAAAGACGGTCCCGGCGGAAACTGATAAGTACAAAAAACAGAGTGTGCTTATAAACCGCGCACTCTGTTTTACCATAATATACATATTATTCTACCCATTCAACCTCTAATCCGAGCGCTTCGGCGACGAAGCGGACAGGGATATATGTGCGGTCATCTCGCACCATTGCGGCGGTATCCATTTGTACCTGTTTATCGTTTACATTCATAATATCGCTGTCAAGCGTCAGCTTTATAATATTGCCGTTTTCGCGGGTTATTTTTGCTGTTTTATTTTCTCCGTCCCAGTCAACCTTGCAGTCAAGCATTTCCGATACCGCGCGGACGGGTACTTGTGTACGTCCATTATCATCTATAAACGGCTGCGCGTCAGGGAATTCCACAGCGTTATTGCCAACAGCGACAGTTATTGTGTCACCGTTCTTTATCGTCAGTGTTTCAGGCTTTTCCTCCGGCGCAGCGGTTGCCTGCGGTCTATCTGTTGTTTGCGGTTTTTCCGTTACCTGCGGTTTAGTGGTTGAACTCGGTTTTTCATATCCCACAGGTATATTACCGTCAAGCGGCGTTTGTAAAAATGCATCTGAAGCAACTTTTACACTTTGTGGAATATCTATGTTTTCCTCATATATTGAATAACAGTTCATAAAAGCCTTATTTCCTATACT
>CAZWLT010000144.1:0-2699 GCA_964634915.1 uncultured Clostridium sp.
AAGCTTGTTGATGTGTCGCCGTGTACAAGCACAATATCCGGCTGTTCCTTTTTTATAACGTCATCAAGTCCCTCAAGCACTCTTGTTGTAATGCCGATAAGGCTCTGTCTTGTTTTCATTATGTCAAGGTCGTAATCCGGCTTTATACCGAATATTTCAAGCACCTGGTCAAGCATCTGACGATGCTGTGCTGTTACACACACGATTGACTCTATTTCATCATATTTTTTAAGCTCAAGGGCAAGCGGAGCCATTTTTATAGCCTCCGGTCTTGTTCCGAAAACCGTCATTACCTTTAATTTCTTCACCTTTGCACGTCCCTTTCTTATTTATCCTCGCTGTTTTTTGCTTCTGATGATTCTTCTATGTCAATTTCCGTATCGTCTGTTTTATTTCTTGTATCAATATGAGAGTGAACATAGCTGTTCTTTCCAATCATTCCGCCGATAAGCAGAAGTATAAGCACGCATATTACAAGCAAAAGCGCTCTGAGCACACCGCTCTCCGCAAGCAATACGGCTGTTATGCCAAGCACACCGCTTATCGCGTACAGAATAAACACCGTCTGTTTCTGAGAAAATCCCATATCGACAAGTCTGTGATGAAGATGTCCCCTGTCCGCCACCATAGGACTCTTACCCTGAAGAATACGTCTTATCATCGCGAATGACGCGTCAAACAGCGGAAGTCCCAATATAAGCAGCGGAACGGCAAACGAGATTACCGCGTAGCTTTTGAAAACACCCTGTATGGAAAGTGTCGCAAGCATAAATCCGAGAAATGTTGAGCCGGTATCTCCCATAAATATCTTTGCGGGATTGAAGTTAAACGGCAAAAATCCAAAGCATGAACCCATAAGCGCAATACCGAGAATTGCAATCGGATACTCGCCCACTCTTATTGAAATAAACACAAGCGATACCGACATGATAGCGCTTACGCCGGCGGCAAGTCCGTCAAGTCCGTCTATGAAGTTTACGGCATTCGTAATGAAAACAATCCATATAACAGTAAGTCCGACGGAAAGCCACTGCGGCAGTACCCAGTATGGATTATCACTGAGTACATTCGGATTCGTGAAAACGTCAATCTTTATATCGCCCACGTATATTACAACAAGCGCCGCGATTATCTGAATTACAAATTTCAGTTTCGCGTTAAGGTCCTTACAGTCGTCTATAAAACCCATAACCGCAACAATCGCCGCTCCGGCAAGAGTGCCAAACAGCTGTCTTGACGGCTCGGCAAAGCACAAGGTTGCCACTATAAATCCGAATATTATTGCCACACCGCCGATTCGCGGTGTCGGTTTCTTGTGCATGCGTCTTGAATCCTTAGGTATATCCACCGCGCCGGCGCCTATCCGAAATGCCAGTCTTCTTGCAAGCGGCGTTGTTGCAAAGGTGAACGCGAATGCCACCACAAATGCGAAAATCATAAATAAAACATGTTGTGTATCCATATTATCCTCCGTTTATATCACAAAACCGACTTTTTTATATACCTTTTTCAGTGTGCGTTGTGAAAGTTTTGACGCTCTTTGCGCGCCATTTTCGCATATTTCCGTCAGATACTTTTTATCTTTAATCAATCTGTCATACTCTGCTCTTATCGGTTTTATACACTCGACAACAGCCTCGGCAACGTCACCCTTGAAATCGCCGTAGCCCCTGCCCTGATAATCCTTTACAATATCTCCTATCGGTCTGCCTGTTACGGCTGACATTATGCTCAGGAGATTATTTACGCCGGCCTTGCTGTCATCACCCTCGCGGTATTCGATTATACCCTCGCTGTCTGTTACTGCGCTCTTTATTTTCTTTGCGATGACATTCATGTCATCCATCATCGAAATAAAAGCCTTGGGGTTAGGGTCTGACTTTGACATCTTCTTTGTCGGCTCCTGCAAACTCATTATATTCGCTCCCACCTTCGGCAGCATTCCCTCCGGAATTTTGAATACATCCCCATAAATCGCGTTAAATCTCTGCGCAATATCACGGCATATTTCAATATGCTGCATCTGGTCCTTGCCGACAGGCACATAGTCTGTCTGATAAAGCAATATATCCGCCGCCATAAGTACAGGATATGTAAACAAACCGGCATTGATATTTTCGGCATGACGGGATGACTTATCCTTAAACTGCGTCATTCTCTGCAATTCACCCATATACGTGTAGCAATTCAGTACCCACGCCAGCTGCGCGTGGTCCGCGTTATGCGATTGTATGAAAAATATATTTTCTTTCGGATCTATACCGCACGCTATATACAAAGCCAAAAGTTCAAGTGTTCTGCGCCGTACATCCGCCGGTGTCTGACGGACTGTGATTGTGTGCAAGTCCATCATTGCGTAAATACAATTATAATCATTCTGCAAACTAACCCAGTTCTTTATCGCTCCAAGATAATTGCCGAGTGTAAGGTTGCCGGACGGCTGAACACCGCTGAATATGATTTTTTTATCGTCCATTTTTGTTTGTTCCTTTCAGTATGTATTGATAAATTATTATTTGGCGTATTAAGCCTCCCCTACGAGGGGAGGGGGACCGCGTCAGCGGTGGAAGGGTTTATTTGTATATTTAAGTGATATAAAACCCCTCAGTCGCTGCGCGACAGCTCCCCTATTAGGGGAGCCTTGCGGGACATCGAGGTGAACAACACGAAGTGTTGTAGGCGTGTTGCAAAGCAACAAA
>CAZWLT010000145.1:0-2690 GCA_964634915.1 uncultured Clostridium sp.
TGAATTTTCCTTAACCGAATGCTTGACTTTCCCGCTCCCGTTTGATATACTGTCGTTAGCGGATACACGCGCTATGGGGCTTTGACCCCGCTCTCGGGAGATTATTTTTCCTGTCGGCGCGGTATCTGCACAACACTTCAGATTTTGAACATTGCAGAGGATATTTACGGCTTTGAAGCAAGCGAAAGCACGGTAACGGCTGTCGCAAACAAGATAATGCCGCGAATTGAGGAATGGCAGAATGGAGATTATTATGGATAGAATATTTTGTGTCGAGGACGATGAAGGTATCAGGGATTTAATTACCTATGCCGTAAAATCGGCGGGCTTTGAGGCTGAAGGCTTTGAAAGCGGCGCTGACTTTGAAAACAGATTAAACAGCATTATCCCGTCAATGGTGCTGCTCGATATAATGCTCCCCGACAAGGACGGTATTGCAATTCTCAAGGATATCCGCAAAAACGACGCCACAAAAAATCTGCCGGTAATCTTGATTACAGCGAAAGGTACTGAAAGCGATAAGGTAAAAGGCTTTGAACATGGCGCTGATGATTATGTCACAAAGCCTTTCGGAGTTATGGAGCTTATTTCAAGAATTAAGGCTGTACTTCGCAGAAGCGCAGTTTCAGACGGCGATATTATAGATTACAAGGGTATAATCCTTGACAATCAGAGCAGAAGCGTAAAGGTAGACGGCGAAAATGTGGCAATAACATATAAAGAATTTGAACTGCTTAAATATCTTCTTTCAAACAAGGGAGCTGTTGTTCCCAGAGAAGTATTGCTTGAAAAAATCTGGGGCTACCATTTTGAAGGCGAAAGCCGCACTCTTGATGTGCATATCGGCAGCCTGCGTCACAAGCTCGGCGAAAAAGGAAAATGTATCGAAACCATAAGAAATGTGGGATATAAAATATGAGAAGAATAATAAACTCTACACTGCGGATATTTGTTATATCCGCAGTTCTTATAAGTTCGTTTTTGGTGTTTTTGGTATGCAGCTCACAGCTGTCAGCAACAAGACGTCACGACATGCAGGAAAGACTTAATTCGCTCGTTTTATGTATTGCGGATTTCAGCACGGAGCAGACAATTGAATTGCTGCATAACTCATATGACACAAATACCGATGTGCGCGTAACCTTTATTGACCCGTACGGTAAGATACTATACGATAACGCGGCAGACAAGGAAAGCATGGAAAATCACCTCTCGCGGCCGGAAATACAAGAGGCGCTCAATACAGGATTCGGAACAGCAAGCAGAAAATCCGAAACTGTCGGTACAAGTATATATTACTATGCCGCAAAGCTGAAGGATTCTTCAGTTCTCAGAATCGCGCAGCCAACGAATATTACATTCAAAATGATATTAAGCAGTATTCCCATAACCGCTCTTATAATTCTGATTCTTATCAGCATTGCATTTCCCGTATCAATGAAGCTGACGCGCCATATAATGGAGCCGGTCAACAATGTCGATATCGACAATATCGGCGACGCGCAGGTCTATGACGAGTTAAAGCCGTTCTTCGCGAGAATTGCAAACGAAAACAAAGAAAAAGCTAAAGCCGAAAAAATAAGACGCGAATTTACAGCAAACGTATCGCACGAATTAAAAACACCCCTTACTACCATTTCCGGCTACGCGCAAATGATAAACAACGGCATGGCAAAGCAGGAGGACATACAGGAATTCGGAAGAAAAATTGAAAAGGAGGCAGACAGACTTCTCACGCTTATTGATGATATCATCAATCTTTCAAACCTTGACGAAAACAAAGGCATCGAGGATGCGGAAAGAATCGATTTGTCGCTCATAACTCAGGAATCTATACTGCTGCTTGAAAAGGCAGCAAAAGAACGTAACATACAAATTTTCTACAGTCATACTCCGGCTTTTATAAACGGCAATGCCACGCTTATAGGCGAGCTTGTTTATAACCTTATTGACAATGCCGTAAAATATAACAAAGAAAACGGTAAAATAAATATATTCGTCGGCGAAACGGTTGACGGTGTCGAATTATATGTCAAGGATACGGGCATCGGTATACCAAAAGAAGATACTGACCGTATTTTTGAACGGTTCTACCGCGTTGATAAAAGCCATTCAAAAAAGGTCGGCGGCACAGGTCTCGGTCTTTCAATTGTAAAGCATGTATGCGCGTGTCATAATGCGAGTATTCGCGTAAAAAGCGTTGTCGGCTCCGGTACGACAATGTACGTTACTTTTCCGAATAATTCGGAAAATACAAATGTGTCCGAATAGTGAATTTGCACGTTAAGTTATGATAAATAAACACAAAAGGAGCCCGTACCGTTGTGATACAGGCTCCTTTTCACATTCAATTAAATTAAATACAATTAAATTAAATACAATTCAATACAATTTTATAGTCATATATTGCCGGTCAATTCTTCGGCTTGACAATCTTCAGAGTCCCGCACAGCTTCGGCGCGTCGGAGCCGCAGTCGGCTTTAAACACTATGTGAAGCGCGTCCATGCCCGATATCGTCGGCGCGTCGGAAACGAAGGTATTTTCCATGACCTCCGCCGGCAGCTCGTATAATATCTCGCCGCCCTCTGCCGGCGCGGTAAGCGTCGCGAGCTTTGTTCCGCCCGCGTAGACGCTCATTTTTTTGCCCGCGTCCGAGGAGTGGCAGGTAACGGAAAGATAGTTCACGCTG
>CAZWLT010000146.1:0-2652 GCA_964634915.1 uncultured Clostridium sp.
TACATCTTCACGGAGAGAAACGGTATCTACATCATCGACCTTCAGAAAACAGTTAAGAAGGTAGAAGAGGCGTACTATTTCGTAAGAGATATTGCCGCATCGGGCGAGGATATTCTTTTTGTAGGCACAAAGAAGCAGGCTCAGGACTCAATCAAGGAAGAGGCTGAGAGAGTAGGTATGTACTACGTAAACGCAAGATGGCTCGGCGGTATGCTTACAAACTTCAAGACAATTCAGAAGAGAATTGAAAGACTTGCTCAGATTAACGCAATGGAAGAGGACGGTACATTCGAGATGCTTCCTAAGAAGGAAGTAATCAAGCTGAAGGCTCAGAGAGATAAGCTTGAAAAGTATCTTGGCGGTATTAAGGATATGAAGAAACTTCCGGGAGCGATGTTTGTTGTTGACCCGAGAAAAGAAAAGATAGCTATCGCGGAAGCTAAGAAGCTTGGTATTCCTGTTGTAGCTATCGTTGATACAAACTGTGACCCTGACGAGGTTGATTACGTTATACCCGGTAACGATGACGCTATCAGAGCCGTAAAACTTATCGCTTCAACAATGGCAAATGCCATTATCGAAGGCAAGCAGGGTGAAGATGCGGCTGCGGCTATAGAAGATGAAGATGAGGAAACACCTGTAGAAGAATAATTATTAATTCATAAATATTATAGGAGGATAAAAGAATGGCATTTACAGCTAAAGACGTAAAAGAACTTAGAGAAATCACAGGCTGCGGTATGATGGACTGTAAGAAAGCTCTTACAGAAACAGACGGCGACAAGGACAAGGCTGTTGAATTTTTGAGAGAAAAGGGTCTTGCGACTGCTGCAAAGAAGGCAGGCAGAATTGCTGCTGAAGGTATTGTAAAGGCATATGTCAACGGTAATGTCGGCGTGCTTGTGGAAGTAAACGCGGAAACAGACTTCGTTGCAAAGAATGCTGAATTCCAGGAATTCGTATCAGATGTCGCAAAGACTATTGCCGAAACAAATCCGGCTGATGTGGAAGCGCTGAAGGAAACAAAGTGCGGTGACAGCACAATAGGCGAAATGCTTACAGCTAAGATTGCCAAGATTGGCGAAAATATGAATATCAGACGCTTCGCAAGAATTGAAACAACAGGCGCGGTTGTAGAGTATATCCATGCCGCGGGCAAGATTGGCGTGCTTGTTGAGGCAGATGCTGAAAACAACGACGCGGCAAAGGAATGTCTAAAGAACGTTGCAATGCAGGTTGCGGCTCTTAACCCGAAGTATCTTTCAAGCGATGATGTTCCTCAGGAATATAAGGACCACGAAAAGGAAATCCTTATTGCTCAGCTAAAGAACGATCCTAAGAATGCGTCAAAGCCCGATAACATTATTGAAAAGATGATTACAGGCCGTCTTGCTAAGGAGCTAAAGGAAATTTGTCTTATGGAGCAGGAGTATGTTAAGGCTGAAAATAAAGAAACAGTCGCTAAGTACGTTCAGAGCGTCGGCAATATCACTCTTAAGCAGTTCGTTCGCTTTGAAACAGGCGAAGGTCTTGAAAAGCGTGAGGATGATTTCGCGGCAGAAGTCGCATCAATGATTAAATGACATCGGGAAATGCGGCTTGTAGGAGAAAAGATTGACAAATTCCCGTTTGTTAAGTAAAATACAACAATTCGGAGCAGCCATAACGGCTGCTCTTTTTTTGCTGCCCGAAGAAGAATATGACTATACAGGCTAACAGCTTTTTTGATGAGGTAAATTATTGACATAATGATGATAAAATGGTATAATTCAGTATGTATAACTATATTATTTTAAATTCAGGAGAAATAAATGATAACGAGTAAACAAAGAGCATTTTTGAGAAAAATGTCGCACGAGCTTGAACCGATATTTCAGATAGGCAAAGAGGGTGTGACAGACGCATTTATCGACGGAGTGGATAAGGCGCTTACAAAACGTGAAATATTAAAGGTGCATATACTTGAAACAGCATTCCTTGACACGCGCGATACCTGCAACCGTGTTGCCGAGCGGTTAGGCGCCGAGCCGGTGCAGGCGATAGGAAATAAATTTATAATATATCGTCAGTCTGACGAAGAAAAATACAGAGGAATCGAGCTGCCGGAAAAATGAGAACAGGAATAATGGGCGGAACGTTCAGTCCGATTCATAACGCGCATCTTATGATTGCGGAAATGGCAAGGGAAGAATACGGGCTTGACCGCATAATATTTATGACAGGCGGTAATATGCCGCACAAGGAAGAATCGATATCGTCACGTCACCGCTTTAACATGACGCATATTGCAATAAGCGGAAACAGCGCGTTTTATGATGATGATTTTGAGATTACAAAAAAAGAAAAATCATATACAGCGCGTACGCTTGAATATCTCACGGATAAATATCCGGAGGATGAGCTGTTTTTCATAATCGGTGAGGACTCTCTTTGCGACCTGCCAAAATGGTATGAGCCGCAGCGTATACTTGAAATGGCAACGCTTCTTGTTTTTCCGAGGAAATCACACAAATCGCTTTTTGAAACGATTGAAAGTATGCGTAATAAATTCAGCGGCAGTATAATGCCGGTATCGGCGCCGGTTATGGAGATTTCATCTACCGATATAAGAAAACGTATCCAAGAAGGCAAAACAGTACGTTATATGCTGCC
>CAZWLT010000147.1:0-2611 GCA_964634915.1 uncultured Clostridium sp.
AACCTAATTTCTCGAAGTCTGACAGCGTGCAGACAGTTTTGTCTACACGCTGAAACGGTCTGTTTGGTGCAGACCGTTTTTGCGTCAAATATTTTATATTTTTGTGATATCCTTGTCGATATCCGCAATGCTTGGCAGATTGACAAGACCGATTGTTTTGATATGATTAAGCTCTTTTTCATTCTGAGGCTTTGCGTCAGGATCTCTTTTTGGCATTTTGACAGCAATCATATCTTTTTTTATAAGGTCGGAAATAGGCTTGACATTATTCTTTATAATTTCATCCGCGGCAAATCTTGCTATTACGCTGCCGCCTATATCGTTTGTGTGGGTGTAGTCGCGTTCGATGCCGTTGCCCCAGAAGTAATTCCATGCCTTTACCGCGCCTGCCGCTTCAAAAAATTCCGTTGTGCGCGACCACAAATCGATAAACGGCGCGTTTGCTTCTTCACATACCTTTCTGACAGCTTCTCTGTAATCGCCGAGCAGATTGAGAAGTGTTCCGTCCTCCCGGAATATAATCCTGTTAATAGGTGAGGATACAATCGGAGTCGCGCCTTTTTTACGCGCGAAGTTTATAAAGTATTTCAGATTTTCGCTATAACCGCCGAAGGCGTCGAGCGACTCGATTTTCTGATCGTTATGACCGAATTCGATTATAAGGAAATCGCCCTTTTTTATTTTATCCTTGAACGCGGTAAAATTAATCTGCTTGAAATCCTGAGAGGTTGAACCGGATTGCGCGTGATTTTCAACAGCGATACCTGTGCGGAGGAACTGCGGGAACATCTGACCCCAGCCGCAGTATGTGGATTTGGGGTTGTACGGATACTGCGCCGGCTGGTCTGTAACCGTGGAATCGCCGGCTATATATATTACGGGAATACTGACAGGCGATACGGCTGAAACCGCCGTGAAATCACCGTCGCACAGAATATCAAGCTCCACGCCGCTTACATTTGTGTACTCCTCATCGCGTTTGTGATAATCGCATACGCTGACATCAAAAGTGAAATCCCTTGTTTCGCCTTTGTTTACAGTAATATTTTCAAACATAAAACGTCTTGACTGCGATAATATTGAGCATGTGATGTCCTCATGCGCGGATATTGTAACCGTAACCTCGTATGTACCGTTAGGCACAGCTGTGCTTATTCTTAGCGGAGCTTTTTTGTATTGCATATTTAAAATTACCTTTCCGATTAGTTTTGCTTTACTTTACCCATGTGATAGGCTTCAACAAGCGCCTTTAAGTCATTGATTTTCTTTGACTGCGCCTTGCCGGCGTCAGTGTCCTCAATCAACAGGCGGTTAGGCGCAAGCTCAACAACGTCAAGCGTTGAGTGAATATCCTTTTCTTCTTTTATAGCGCTTTCTATTGATTCGAACGCGTCGTGCGCGCTTAAAAGAAGCCCGTGTGAATTGAACAGCAGCGTGTACCCCGCAAGTCCTGTAACGCTCTGGTACGCTTTTGAAAGTCCGCCGTCTATGACAAGAAGCTTGCCGCCCGCTTTTATAGGACTTTCGCCCTTCTTTATCTTGACAGGCACATGACCGTTTATGATATGTGAGAATTCTTTTGTGTCTATGCCGAATTCCTTTAGTATCTTATCGCATACGGATGATTTTTCAACAAGACGATAATATTCATCTTTGATTTCTACCCACGTACTCTCATCTTCGATAAAATATCTTTCAAAAGAAGTCATCTTATTCTTGCCGTAAACCGGCGAATAGCAGCCGCACCACAGGAACCAAAGAAAATCCTTTCCGTATTCTTTTTCCTTGCTGCCGTTTTTGCCGAAGTAACCGTCACGCGCGAGTTTTTCCGCTTTATCCATAAGGGATTTTCCGCTTACCCTTTCTCCGCCAAGCTCAACCTCGGTAAATGTACCGTCACTGTTCATCGGTATGCAGCCGTGATAGAGAAGATTATTGTTATACGCAAGATATATGCTGCCTTTTTCGTATATAAAACGAATGTGGCGCTGCAATTTTTCACTTCTCATAAACGACGTGCGTAAAAGCTCCATAAGCTCGCGTTCTTCGTTTGTAAGCTCAAACGGATTTTTCGGGTCGATTGTGGGGAAGTTTGTGTCCTTCAATTTGTAAGTCTTTCCCTCGAGTGTTATTGTACCGTCAGTGTAATTGATTTTATCGAGCATAAGATGATTGTCCATTTTGAATTCGGGACGGCGCTTTATAATCTGACCTTCGAGCTTGAACTGTATAATTGAAATTGCTTTGTGTATCTTTGCCCAGAAATTTTCGTCATGCTTTGATATATGTACCTGATTGGGATTACGCGGACGGAAACATTCGCAAGGGTCGTCCGCATACGTTTCAAGAGCAAAGACTGTCAGCGGACGCATATTAATTCCGTAGCCGTCCTCCAGACAGTCAAAGTTTGAATACTTGGTTGAAATAGACAAAACGTTCGCGATACACGCGAGCGAGCCTGCCGCCGCGCCCATCCACAGCACGTCGTGATTGCCCCACTGAATATCAAGGCTGTGATAATCTATTAATGTGTCAAGAATTATATCCGCGCGCGGTCCGCGGTCGAAAATATCGCCGATGATATGCAGTCTGCCTATCGCGAGAGTCTGTA
>CAZWLT010000148.1:0-2583 GCA_964634915.1 uncultured Clostridium sp.
GCAAACGCCTTATTAGCCTCTGCCATCTTATGAGTATCTTCGCGCTTCTTAACCGCGCCGCCCGTACCGTTTACCGCGTCCATGATTTCGTTTGCAAGTCTTTCCTTCATTGTCTTTTCATGACGTTCTCTTGAATAACGGGTAAGCCATCTAAGACCTAATGTTTGACGTCTTTCCGGACGTACTTCCATAGGAACCTGGTATGTCGCACCGCCGACACGTCTTGCTTTTACTTCAAGAACCGGCATGATGTTATCCATAGCTTCCTGGAATGCTTCAAGCGCGTCTTTGCCTGTCTTTTCAGCTACGATTGCGAATGCGTCATAAACAATCTTCTGAGCGACACCCTTTTTACCGTCAAGCATAATGTTGTTTATTAGCTTTGTAACAACAATGTTATTGTAAATCGGATCAGGCAGCACTTCTCTTTTTGCTATAAAACCTTTTCTTGGCACTTTACTTCCCTCCTTCATATAATGGGGTTTACGTCTGTCAAATCTCGCCTTGAATACTTGGCATAATTCGTAAATATCATCGTTGCAAATGCTCGGAATACACAAAGTATTCCTGCGCTTTGCGCCTTGATATTCAGCAAATTCTGCCGGCGTCTTAAAGGCGATATTCTCCGCCCGTAAACCTTTTCGAAAAACAAATAAAATATCAATTTTCCAAATTAATAGCAGCGGAAAAACAAATAAATTATCGGTTTTCCTTTCATGACATCACAGGTACTCAGAGCTTATTCTTTCAAAGCTCCGTCGGTGCTATTCGAATAATATCTAAAAATTAATATAACCCGATATGCACTTGTGATATGCGCAAAATTAAACATTTTGCGACATTATTTCTTTTCCTTTGGCTTTTTGGCACCGTACTTACTTCTTGCCTGAAGACGACCGTTAACGCCCTGAGCGTCAAGAGTACCGCGGATAATGTGGTATCTTGTACCCGGCAGGTCGCGAACTCTTCCGCCTCTGATAAGCACAACGCTGTGTTCCTGTAGGTTGTGACCTATACCGGGAATGTAAGCTGTTACTTCATAACCGTTTGTAAGTCTTACTCTGGCAATCTTACGAAGCGCTGAATTAGGCTTCTTGGGCGTAGCAGTTCTTACAGCTGTGCATACGCCTCTCTTCTGAGGCGAGCTCTTATCAGTAGTCTTCTTCTTTAGCGAGTTAAGACTCTTCTGAAGAGCGGGGGCGGTAGATTTCTTTTTAGATGTCTTTCTACCTGTTCTAACCAACTGATTAAATGTAGGCATACCGTGTTACACTTCCTTTCGTAATATTTTTATATATTATTTCACGCGTTGCGCGGAATAATCAATTATTTAAGAATGACGGCACAGCTTGCGCCGACTTCGATTGAGCATATGTTTCCAAGCTCCTTCATGGTGGGAACAAAGACAACGGGAGTATTCTTCTCGTTCGATATTTTCACAATACCGTCTTTAATATGGTCATCGCAATCTTCCGCGATGAATACCTTTTGGGCATTGCTGTCGTTTAGGGCTCTTACAGTCTGTTTGTAGCCAATATGCAGTTTTGCCTTTTCGGCGTCGCTTATCATGATTTTGTCACACTCCGTATCTCAAAATTAATCTTGTCCCGCATTAACAGCACAAAACTGTCAACTTATCAGATTATATAAAAAAAAGACGGTTTTGTCAATACTTTTTACAAAAATAAGCATATAATTTTGTGTAATTTTTTTGTAAAAACAGTAATGTTCCGAAATATTATTACGCAAAAATTTCAGCCGCGCAACAGTCTGTTTACGTAAACCTTAAAAAGAGAGAAAAACAGCATAAATATGCGAAAAAATAATACAAAAAAGGTTGACGAAGATATCCAAAAGTGGTATAATATAGATAATACCAAAATATACCCTTTTTAGGGTTTTGCACAAACAATATTGGTATTACCGTAACAAAAACACTTCAAAATGTAAAGGGAGATATATTATGAAGTTTAATAAGATGACGACTAAATTATTGTCGATGCTGATAATGGTATCGATGGCAGGCACCTCGGTGCAGCTGCCGACATTCGCGCAAATCACGGAGGCGAAAAACGCCGTCGTGGAAAATGTAAAGGAGAACGTTGCCACCGACACGCAAGGCAGCACAGAGTCTGATGACACTGCTGCTGCCGGCGATGAGGGCAATATAACAGAAGGCTCAGAAGCTTCAAACGAAAATGAAGCGGCTGAGTCTAAAAGCGGTGCGCAGGATAACTCCCAATCCTCTGCCGCTCCCGCGTCCGACAGCAATGACAGCAATAATTATTCGTCATCCGACTATAATACTTCAAGCGATTACGATTCGGAATATTCAACGGAGATGTCACAAGTTCTCGAACCGTTCTCAACAGAAAACGACACAGACCAGATTACGCTTGATCCGGCATTCTCCCTGTACTCATATTACGGATATTCGACCAAGTTCACGGCGACCGCTGTAAGCGGCGACGGTAACGATATCGCGTGGGAAGTCGGAGAAGCGAAATACTTTACGCTTTCCGAGCCGGTTGTTGAAGAAGACAAGAGTACGGTTGAAATCACATGGGACGGCGAAAATGTTGA
>CAZWLT010000149.1:0-2394 GCA_964634915.1 uncultured Clostridium sp.
CCTGCGGCCCTCTGGTCCCAAACCAGATGCGCTACCAAACTGCGCTACATCCCGTTGTTCATCTCTGTCAGACGACTTGTATATAATAGCAAAGATTTTGTAATTTGTAAAACCATATTACAGACAATTATAGCCGTTTTTAACTGTATTTTCGTTAAAATGCTTCCATTTTCTTCGCTTTACTACTTTTTTCATGTTCTCAGGCTTTTTACAATTATTACAAAAACAATTACTATTCCTGCATATCCGCACAAACGATACGCTGTGTCTACCAATGCCGAAAAGCCGACACTGCTTACGGAAAAGCCTATCGCAAGCAGCAATATTACAATACCCCGTTCCGGCAGTTTTCCCGAAGCCATGTCTATCACGCCAAACCCGTTTGATATATTTGTTGTAAGAACAGCAAACATCAGCATCGCTCCGTAAAACGTCCCCAATATTTTATTCTGCCGCGCAGCCATAGTAAGCATAGGAATTTCACCGAGATTAATTTTTCCGTAATATATGCCCAAAACACACGCGATAAGCATTATCATCAAAAGCAAAACAAAGCCCGATACCGCGGATGATATAACAGCCTCCGCTCTGCTTTTAAGGCATCTGCTCATTCCGGAAAGCACCGTCCCTGTTGTAATAAGATTATAGCCCGCGTACGAAAAGCCCGATACAACAATTGGCATTTTATCCGCAAAAACCTGATGCTCTCTGTATCTTAGTATAAACAAACAACTGAAAATAATGCCGAAAATTATTACCGCGCCAAGCGCTGAATTAATCCCCAGTATTTTTCTGCCGCCCATAAAAAATATCACGCCGCATACAATAGTGAATATCAACGCGCCGTAAACTCTCCGTATTCCAAGCTGTGATTCGCCCAATTCAGCCGCGCATGCCGTCATAACGCATACAGACATAACCGCGAAAACAAATGTAAGTATTTTTACAATATTTTTAATCAATCTGCCCCGAAATACAACATCAAGAAATTCAATGTAATTATGTACATTATATTTGACACAGGTACACAGCACCGCGCATGAGAAAAGAGAAAACATCAGACATGCAATCACTATTCCGATTATACTGATTTTTCCGTATTTAACAAAAAAACTGATAATTTCCTGCCCCGACGCAAATCCCGCTCCAATCACAGCCGCTATGTAGCCGCACGAAACACCTGTTATACCGCGGATATTATTCTGCATATGCCCACCTCCAAAACAAGCCTATGCAAAAAAACAGTGCGATATTCTACCCGAACATCGCACAACAGATTACTTTTCTATTGACAAAATTTTAAACTCAATCTCTCCGCCAGGAGTCTGAGCCTTTACAGTTTCACCCGCGCCTTTATTAAGACAAGCCGCGCCTATCGGTGATTCGTACGAAAGCTTATTCTTGTATGGGTCAGCTTCTGTTGAGCCGACTATCGTGTATTTCTTCTCGCCGCCGAAAATTTCAAGAACTACCTTTGAACCGGGAGTTACAACATCCGATTTGATTTCCTCATCATCTATAACTCTTGCATACTTAAGCATATATTCAATCTCGTTAATTCTTGCTTCGACCTCTGCCTGTTCGTTCTTTGCCTCGTCATACTCAGCGTTTTCGGAAAGGTCTCCGAATGAACGCGCCTCCTTAATCTTTTCGGAAACTTCTTTTCTTGTAACATTCTTAAGTGTATCAAGCTCTGCTTCAAGTTCTGCCTTACCCTCTCTTGTCAGGACATATTCCTTTGCTTCAGCCATATCTATTCATTCCTCTCATAAATATATTCAATCTAACTTGACCATTATATATGTTTTTTTTCGAAATGTCAAGGTATATATATTATATGTATATATTCTTGTGTAGAATTACAACAGATGTGTTACAACATCGCAAAAAATATACGGAAACTTCTAAATTTGCGTTATAGTTAATGTACCGTCAAAAACTAACAAAAAGAAGATTCCGTATATGAATACTGTAACACGAGATATGACTTTAGTCTATCTGAATGTAATTTTTGTTATCGGGAAGCTGTTTATTGTCCTTTTTGGGAACTGTCAGCTTCAAGGTTCCGTTCTCAAAGCAAGCTTTGATTTCGTCCTGCTTAACTTCCTCGCCTACATAAAAGCTTCTGCTGCACGAGCCGTAATGACGCTCGCGGCGGATATATTTGCCCTCGCTGTCCTTATCATCATTGCTGTAATTCGTTTCCGCGCTGATTGTCAGGTAACCGTCATTAAGCTCAGCCTTAACATCCTCTTTCTTAATTCCCGGTAAATCAATAACCATCTCATATTTGCCGTCGGCTTCTTTGACGTCGGTTTTCATCAAATTGCTTGGGTGATAGCTTCCTGTATGCCCGAACGGAAATCCTCCGAAATCATCGAACATATCTCTTCC
>CAZWLT010000150.1:0-2379 GCA_964634915.1 uncultured Clostridium sp.
AAGCTCCTCATATAAATCTCCGTCCCAGAAAATACGGAAATTATTACTGAAGCTGTAGCTTGATTCTTCAAATTCTTCACCGCCGAGCGCGATATGCGCCGCCACCTGCGAACCGGCGTTAATCTGATAATATCCGCCCGCGCCGACATCCGCCATCATACCTCGGCCCGTATCCTTTGAAGCGCTTTTATGGAACAGGAAGCCGCCTGTTGCGGGATCAATTACAGACATACCATAATCAAGCGTAACATTCTGTCCGCTCATCGTATCGGTGCCGCCGCCTTCCTCGTGAACGACGAAAAATTCATATCCGCTATGCGTAGGGTCGTAATCGCCTATATGAAGCGCGTCACCGTGACCTTTAAAGGTACACCAAAGCGGAGTGAGAATATCCTTGTCTTTGTCAACCTCATAACAAAGCGCGCCTGTCATAACCTCATCTCTGCCGTCATTATCAACGTCGGCAACCGTACAGTTATGGTTGCCTTGTCCCACATATATTCCGTTACCGTCCCTGTAACCATTCACACCTCTGTAATTTCCGCTTGAATCATAGCTTGGAGATGATGATTTATATGAATATGACGTTACATCATATGTGTCAAAGCTGTACTTGCAGTTAAGTCTTGCGCCGTCGAATGAAATTCCGCAAGCTGCCTGTCTTTGTCCCGTACCGAAATAATACCCTCTCATATATACAGCATAAGGCTTTACACCGTCAAGGTATGCCACGTCAGCCGTGAAACGGTCAACACGGTTTCCGTATGTATCTCCCCAGACGCTCGCCGCGACACGCTGATTGGGATAATAAATTGTATCAACTGCCTCGCCTGTCTGACCATTGAAAACAGTGAAGTATTCGGGACCGTCAAGAACGTAACCGCTGTCGTTTATGTATGTCGCGGTATTATCTGCCGATGTTATCGAGCTGTCCTGACTTACACCGGTTACATACGCGCCCGTACCATCCTTTGAGCCGGGCGCTGTTTTACATGTAACCTCCGCTTTGCCGTCGCCGTCAAAATCATATACAAGGAATTGGGTATAATGCGCGCCGGCACGGATATTCCTGCCAAGGTCTATTCTCCACAATTTTGTTCCGTCAAGCTCATACGCGTCCAGATATACTGTTCCTGTAAGACCGGTCTGCGAATTGTCCCTGCCGCCGCAATCCCATTTTACAACAATCTCATATTCGCCGTCACCGTCAAGGTCGCCGCAGGACGCGTCATTAAGCGTGTATTCAGCCGTATCCCATACGGCATTTTCATTTTTCCAGCTTGATACCACATTTCCGTCTTCACCAACAAAACCAATGTATGAATTGCCTTTTTCATTTGTAAAAGTATCGGTTCTCGGCAAGGTTGTCGCCGCCGGCTTTTCGACTTCAATATCAAAGTAATTGCTTTCGCTCGAAAACGCGGTCACTTCCTTACATTCGCTTTTATCTCCGCCGCTTACAACAACCTGATACTTTGACGTTACTGTTCCCTCTGTATCAATATAGTTGGTAGTATTGCTTTCTTCCGCAATCTTTTCGCCGTCACGGTAAATATCAAAGATGACATTTTCATTGCCTGTTCCGTAAACGTTATCCTCGTCAGCCTGTAATCTCCATGACAGATATATGCCGTCACTTGTTTTGAGCGCGACAAGACCTCTGTCAAGATTTTCCGCCTTTCGTATGTTATTCGGCATCCACACATCTGTATCAGCAAACGATACCGCCGCAAAAGGCGCCGCCGCAGACGCTGTGAGCGTAACAGAAGTTATCAGCGATATGAGCTTTTTTTCCATTTATATCCCTCTCCTTTTTATCAAAATATACCATATACTTAATTATAATATATTTATTGCGCATTTTCAATAAAAATTTAAACAACCCTTACTATATTATTCGTTAACCGCGTATAAAATTTCGGGGTATAAAAAAAGAATCATATACTTCGGTATACAATTCTTTTTGTTTTAGAGACTTTTTACAGTTCTTTGTTATATATAAGAATTAAATTATGCAAGTTCTGCAAAATACTTGATTGTTCTAACCATCTGTGATGTGTATGAGTTTTCGTTATCATACCAAGAAACAACCTGTACTTCATAAAGACCGTCGCCGATTTCAGCAACCATTGTCTGAGTTGCGTCGAACAATGAGCCGTATCTCATACCAACGATATCCGATGAAACGATTTCATCCTCGTTATAACCGAATGATTCATTTGCGGCAGCCTTCATAGCGGCATTGATGCCTTCCTTGGTAACATTGCCCTTAACAACAGCTGTAAGGATAGTTGTTGAGCCTGTCGGAGTCGGAACTCTCTGAGCCGAGCCTATAAGCTTGCCGTTAAGCTCCGGAATAACAAGACCGATAGCCTTTGC
>CAZWLT010000151.1:0-2370 GCA_964634915.1 uncultured Clostridium sp.
AATTTATGAAAAAACGCCGGTCGGCATAGTAATATCTATGCTCTTGTGTATAGGCATTTTTGTTTCTCCCAGTAAACAGGCATAGGTAACAGAGCCTTGCCCAAAACGGCGGCGAATTTCGCTGATAGTATTTTCTATCTGCTCAGTTTTTTCTCTCCTGTCTGTATTGCAGAAAAAATCAAGCTGTTCCGGCATATTATCCGGTATTAGATTTATAGCCGTAACGGTTATTGAGCGTATGTCACAGTACCATCTGTAATTCTTTACAAATAATTCATACGCTGCTTCTGTAAGCTCTTTGGCGCTGTGAGAAGCATAATCCAATTTGCCGCGATAGGACTTTGAATATAGCTTATTATCTCTTACCGTTAAGCAAACACCTCTTGCGAGCAAAGCGTTTTCTTTGAGCTTCTTTGATATGTTTTGCGTCATTTCAAGAATAACCTTGAACACATCGTGATTATTCGTTAAATCCTCAACACAGGTAATGCCGTGTCCGATGCTCTTTATGGGCGCGGTATATTCTGACGGCGATACCGACGAATTATCCATACCGTTCGCAAACCGCCATAACTTAACACCGTTAATGCCAAGCATATATTTAAGACTTTTGGGATCATATTTCGCTAAATCGCCGATGGTGTAAATACAGCGGCTTTCCAATTTCTTTTTGGTAGCTCTGCCTACGCCTATCATATCCGAAGCCGGCAAATCCCATATCTTTTCTTTGTAGCTCTCAAAGGGTATTTCCGTAATAGCGTCCGGCTTTTTCATATCGCTGCCGAGCTTTGCGAATACCTTATTGAACGACACTCCTATTGAAATAGTCAGACCGAGTTCGCGTTTTGTAGCCGCTCTGATTTCCTCCGCTATTTTACGAGCGTCGCCAAAAAGGAATGTACTCCCCGTTATGTCAAGCCAGCATTCGTCCATACCAAACGGCTCGACCAAATCGGTATAGCGGTCATATATATCGTGAGCCAAGCGCGAATATTTCAAATACTCATCATAATGCGGAGGTACAATAACAATATCTTTGCATTTCTGCCGCGCCTGCCAAACAGCATCGCCCGTCTGCACACCATAGGCTTTTGCCTTATAGTTTTTGGCAAGTACAATACCGTGCCTTTCCTCGACCGAACCGCATACCGCGATAGGGTGTTGCTTCAATTCGGGATTGAGCATACATTCTACCGAAGCGTAAAAATTATTCATATCGCAATGTAAAATTTTTTTCAAGGAAAATTCCTCCTTCCTCTTGACAAAACGCACAACTTGTAGTATGATGTTTATGAAATTAAATGGTGTATGAGCATATTATACACAATCGAAATGTATTTGTCAAGAGGAAATTTTCAAAAATATGAAATTAAATTGTGTGGCATAAAATGATCTTATGTTATGGAAGGAGCACGGATATGAAATTCGGGGAAAAAATCAAGGAATTAAGGAAAAAGAACAATATGACGCAGGCTGAGCTTGGAAAAGCAATCGGTGTATCATTCCGAACAATACAAAATTATGAATTAGCCGGTATATATCCGCGCAAACGGGAAATATACGGCAAATTAGCAGAGGTATTGGGCGTTGAGGAAGATTATTTGCTTACGGAGAAAGAGGAGTTTGTTACCGAAGCCCGTGAAAAATACGGCAGACGTGGCGAGAAGGACGCGCAGGAGATTATAGAACAGGTCGCCGGCTTGTTCGCGGGCGGTGATGTCACGGAAGATACGAAAGACGAGGTTATGATGGCGATACAGCAAGCTTATTGGTATGCCAAGAAGGAAAATGTCAAATACACTCCCAAAAAGTACAGAAAAGATAATGAATAAATAAGCGCTGTACTTTTTTATGGACATCAAATGTGTTATAATAAATTTGAAGGAGGTGTGTTTGATGTTTACTGATATGATTTGCGAGAAAGCAAACTCACTTGTCAAAAGACTTGACACCAGAAATCCGTTTGAAATAGCAAAAGCCATCGGAGTACATATTATGTTTAACAGCGGACTTGACAAGCTCAAGGGTATGTATACGGTCGTTAAGAGAAACAGAATTATTATCATAAACGATAATCTGCAGCCTGAGCTGCAAAAGATAGTATGCGCCCACGAATTGGGGCACGACGCTTTGCACAGAGATTTGGCTAAACAAGGCGCGTTAAGAGAATTTATGCTCTATGATATGAGAACAAGACCGGAGTATGAAGCGAACACGTTTGCCGCTGAAATACTGCTCGATGACGAGGACATACGAACACTTATTTCATACGGATACGATATGCAGCAAACAGCAATGGAGTTGAATACGGATATAAACCTTGTCGGTATAAAAATAAGCAATATGAATTTAAGAGGCGCTGATTACAGA
>CAZWLT010000152.1:0-2339 GCA_964634915.1 uncultured Clostridium sp.
AAATTATTCAATTATCAGATTGTTGATATTTACAACATCTCCGGCGCCCATAGTAAATACAATATCGCCTTCGCCTACATTCTTTTTCAAAAATTGCGCGATATCATTGAAATCATCAATATAAATCACGCTATTGCCGCGTTTCTTAATATCTTCCGCAAGATTTTCCGGTTTTGTCACTCCGTCAAATTTCTCACGCGCGGCATAAATATGCGTCAGTATCAATTCATCGGCATCATCAAATGCGTCGACAAATTCCTTCCACAATGTGCGCGTTCTGGAATATGTGTGCGGCTGAAATACGCACCATATCTTATTATGCGGGAATTTCTGCGCGGCATGAAGCGTTGCCTTTATCTCTGTCGGATGATGCGCGTAATCATCAATCACAACAGCGCCGTTTAAAAATCCTTTCTTTTCAAAACGTCTGTGTGTTCCCTTAAAGGTTTCAATACCCTTTGCGGCAACCTCCGCATCAACACCCAACAATTCGCACACAGCCACAGTCGCGAGTGAATTAAGAATATTATGCTCGCCCGGCACATTCAATTTCAGCGAACATATCTTTTTGCCGCTCTTCATCACATCAAAGCTCGGGAAACCGGCATGATACTCAATATTTGCGGGGTAATAATCAAATTTATCCTCCATACCGTATGTTATAATATTAAGGTCGTCAGCGCCCTCAAGAGCCCTGCGGACGTTCGCGTCGCCGCCCATCGCAACAACATATCCGATATCCTTTGTCAGATAGGCAAACCGGCGGAAACTCTCGATTATCTCATCAATGCCCGAGAAGAAATCAAGATGGTCCGCCTCAATATTTGTTATCAATGCAATTGTCGGATAGAATTTAAGAAAGCTGTTTGTATATTCACAGGCTTCGGTTACGAAATAATCAGAACCGCCCGTTCTTATATTTCCGCCGATAAGATCAAGCTCGCCGCCGATACTTATTGTCGGATCAATATCCGCGCCGATAAGCGCATGAGCAAGCATGGAGGTAGTGGTTGTTTTACCATGTGTGCCGCTCACACCGACCGCATGAGTGTAATTCTTCATTATAGCGCCAAGAAACTCGGCTCTGTCGATAAGTCTTACACCCTTTTCCTTTGCCGCAATAATTTCGGGATTATCCGCCTTTGCCGCCGCCGTATAAACAACAAGCGAAGCATTGTTAATACCATCCGTATTAACGGCGTCATGTCCGTATACAATGTCTGCCCCCAATTTTTCAAGCTTCTCTGTTATATCGCTTTTATTCCAGTCCGAGCCGGTAACCCTGTACCCTTCCTTCAAAACTATCTGCGCCAGACCGCTCATACTGATACCGCCGATACCTATAAAGTGTATACCTGAGTTCTTATCAATATCAGACATTACAAATCTATCCATCGCAATTTCTCCTCATAAATTTATTGTCTGTCTATTATTATATACCTTATTTATACAAATGAAAACCCTTTTTTTTCAAATTTAAAAAAATTGAAAATAAGCCGTTATAAAATTTTGTTGCATAAGGCTTAAAATATAAGCAAAATACTTGACAAAACTTGATATTTACTATATTATAATGTTGAGAATATTTTGTCGAAAGGTGGTGAAATACATGGAAATCACGGACATCAGAATTAAAAAGGTTGCAGGAGAAAGCAAAATGAGGGCAGTTGCTTCTGTTACATTTGACAACGCGTTTGCCGTACACGATGTAAAGGTTATCGAAGGTCCCGAAAAATTGTTCGTGGCTATGCCGAGCAGAAGAACCCCTGACGGAGAATACAGGGATATTGCTCATCCGATAAACAGCGAAATGCGTGGAATACTTGAAAGTAAGGTTCTTGCAGCATACGATGCTATTGAGGACGAACCGGAACCTGAGAACGGTATAGAATAATCCTGAAAATCTCAAACTTACACAATTAAATGACATAAGTAAAAATTACATTATATATAGACATAATTAAAAAAGGCTGTGGCAAAATGATTTTTATAAGAATGAATCAGGCTGCCGCAGCCTTTTTACGCGCTAAAAAACGAAAAATCACATAATTTATGTTCAAATAGCGGTTCACAAATATATTGCCATATGTATACCGCTTTAAAGTAATTGAATTTTATGGAGGTTTATGATATAATAAATATAATTATTTGATATAGGAGTATAAAATGGATTATAAACCGCTATTTGGCATGAATGATAACATAATAAATCTTCTTGCAAAAATAAGTGAGCTTGTCGGACAAGTAAGCGTACTGCATAAGGACAGTATAAGTCCAAGATTAAGACGAGAAAATCGTATAAAAACAATTCATTCATCTCTTGCGATTGAGCATAATTC
>CAZWLT010000153.1:0-2274 GCA_964634915.1 uncultured Clostridium sp.
GAAGATAATTTGTTTACAAAGAATATAATTTATGATAAAATAATACTAATAGAGAAAAAAGAACGGAGGGATATGTTAATGAATATATGCGTATTCGGGGCATCGAGCAGCATAATCGACAAATCATTCATTGACCAGGCAGAGCAGCTTGGAATTAAAATAGCCGACAGAGGTCATACACTTATATACGGCGCCGGAGCGTCAGGAGTTATGGGAGCAGTCGCACGCGGCGTATACAGCAAAGCCGGTACAATAATCGGAGTTGTGCCTAACTTTTTTGAAAGCAGCAATATGGGGGTTGACGGCAAAATATTTAAAAACTGTACGGAGCTTATAACCACCGACAGTATGCGTGAAAGGAAACGCATTATGGAGGACAGGGCGGACGCGTTTATTATCGCTCCCGGAGGTATAGGCACGTTTGAGGAGTTTTTCGAGGTGTTCACATTAAAACAGCTTGACCGTCACAATAAAGCAATCGCAATACTTAATACGAACGGCTATTACGACGCAATGCTCAATATGCTTGATACCGCAATTAAGCACAAATTCATGCGCGAGGCATGCCGCCGGCTTTACAAGGTATTCACCCGCCACGACGAAATGCTTGACTATATCGAAAATTACAAAGCTCCGAGGATAAATGTATTTGAAACAAGAAATATCGAAAAGCCTGATTTATCATAACCGCCGGTTTAAAGGCGGTTATGATTATTACACACAAAAGTATCTGTGAAAAAGAAAATGACAATAAATGATAATTTTGTATAATTTTTTATTGCGGCAATTACATAAATATGGTATAATAGAAATAACGAGCGGTTATGCCGCAATGCGAAAGGAGTAATAGTATGAAATATTCAGCAGAAGTAGAAAAGATGTGTCCTTTGGCAAAAGGTACATATCACGGTCCTGCTCCGATTCCTGAAGAGGGTAAGTGGGTACAGGCTAAGGAAATCAAAGATATTTCCGGTTTGACGCATGGTATCGGTTGGTGCGCGCCGCAGCAGGGTACATGTAAATTGACATTGAACGTTAAAGACGGTGTTATTGAAGAAGCGCTTATTGAAACAGTAGGTTGCAGCGGTATGACACACAGCGCCGCTATGGCAGCCGAAATTCTTATCGGTAAGACTATTCTTGAAGCGCTTAATACAGACCTTGTCTGTGACGCTATCAATACAGCTATGAGAGAGCTGTTTCTTCAGATTGTATACGGTCGTACACAGACTGCATTCTCAGAGGACGGTCTTCCAATCGGCGCAGGTCTTGAGGACCTTGGCAAGGGTCTTCGCTCACAGGTTGGCACAACCTATGCGACAAGCAAGAAGGGTCCGAGATACCTTGAGCTTGCTGAAGGTTACATAACAAAGGTTGCTGTTGACGAAAATGACACAATTATCGGTTACAAGTTCGTTCATCTTGGCAAGATGATGGAAATGGTCAGAAAAGGTATGGACGCTAACGAAGCCCTTGAAAAGGCAAGCGGTCAGTACGGTCGTGTTGATGATGCTGTAAAGCTTATCGACCCGAGAGAAGAATAATAAGGGAGGTAAACGATAATGGCATTATTTGAAAGTTATGAAAGAAGAATTGACCAGATTAACGCGGAGCTTAAGAAACATGGTATCAATTCAATAGAAGAAGCAAAAGAAATCTGCGATTCATATGGCGTTGACGCATATGCTATAACAAAGGGTATTCAGCCAATCTGTTTCGAGAATGCGGCATGGGCTTATGAAGTAGGCGCGGCTATCGCTTTAAAGGAGAAGGTCGCAAACGCTGCTGAAGCCGCTGAAAAGATTGGTCTTGGCTTACAATCATTCTGTATTCCCGGCTCAGTTGCAGACGACAGAAAAGTCGGTCTTGGACACGGTAACCTTGGCGCAATGCTTTTAAGAGAGGAAACAAAATGTTTCGCATTCCTTGCGGGTCACGAATCATTTGCCGCCGCGGAGGGCGCTATCGGTCTTGCAAACAGCGCTAACAAGGCAAGAAAAGAGCCGCTGAGAGTTATCCTTAACGGTCTTGGTAAGGACGCCGCTAAGATTATTTCAAGAATTAACGGCTTTACATATGTTCAGACTAAGTTTGATTACTATACAGGCGAGCTTACAATCGTCGAAGAAATCGCTTATTCAAAGGGAGAAAGAGCAAAGGTTCGCTGCTACGGCGCGGACGATGTTCGTGAAGGCGTTGCTATCATGCACAAGGAGGGTGTTGACGTATCTATCACAGGCAACTCAACTAACCCGACAAGATTCCAGCATCCGG
>CAZWLT010000154.1:0-2231 GCA_964634915.1 uncultured Clostridium sp.
AAATGACGGGCCGGAAAACGACCCGTTCCAGTAAAAAACCGCCTCGTTTTTTTATGATTTGTAGGACAGTCTGAGCTGTCGTGAAAAAACACGACAGCTTATTTTACAGCGGGAATTTTCACAATAAATTCCGTATATTCGTTCTTTTGGGAATTAACGCATATGCTTCCCCTGCATGAAGTCACAATCGCATTGGCAATGGCAAGACCGAGACCATACCCGCCGCTTTCTCTTGCGCGTGATTTGTCCTCGCGATAGAATCGCTCAAAAATCTGCTTTTGCGCCTCTTGTGAAATGCCCTCGCCGCTGTTGCGGATTGTGAATACCGCGTCTGATGATTCGCATGTCAGACTTATTTTTATATTACCGCTCTCCTGCGTATACTTAACCGCATTATCAAGCAGTATCATTACAAGCTGTTTAAGCTGCTCCGATGAACCATTGACAAAAATATCCGGTGATATATCATAATCCAGATTAATGTTTTTCTCAAATATGACTGCCTCCATAAGCAGTATAACGCTTTCCGCCGCCTCTGAAAATGACACCCGGCTCAGCATAACATTATTTTCATTGTGGTCAAGCCTTGCAAGATACAGCAAATCGTTTGTCAGCTTTGTCATTCGCTCCGACTCGGTTTTGATATAATCAAGCCATTTCCGTTCATCACGAATTTTGCTGTCCTCATGCGACAGCAGCACATCGATATTTGTATTAATTGTTGTCAGCGGCGTTTTCAGCTCATGTGACGCGTCAGCGACAAACTGCTTTTGCTTGTTATATGATTCCTCAACAGGACGTATTGAACGGTTCGCGGAAAAAAGACTGATAAGAAACGCTCCTGTAAGCGCGACCAATGCAACCAAAAGCAACACAATAAACAGGTTAAACATCATGGAATGTTCCGCTTGTATGTCCGTGAAGACAACAATATATCCCGTTTCAAGCGGCTGTATCTTGTATGCCCAATAGCTGCTTTCAGACTTCAGCTTTCCCTTATCCTCCGCGCCATATATCAGATTTTTGACATTATCACTGTAAAAATCCTCGTCCAGCTCGAACGGAATATCCTTCTTTACAATATTTCCGTCTGTGTCGGTTGTCACAGTAAAGGTCAGAGAAAAAGCCTGCTTCCCTTCTGTATTATCAGGTATTTCCTGCGGCGGCTGCGGAGGATTATCGTTATTTCTGCTGTTTTCTTTTTTTTCTGCCGGAGGTATATCCTCAGATGGATTTATGTCACGCTGATGCTGCATACGGTCACTACGGTCAAAATTTATTGCCCTTTCGAGCTTTTGATTTATTCCGCGGTTTATATTCTGTGCCGTAACAACATATATCGTTGAAAAACTGCCAAGCAATAGTAAAGTGATAATCAGCATATTTACAATCAGCAGCTTATTTCTTAATTTCTTAAACATGATAGCTCCTTATAAATTTAGAATTACTCTACCGTTAATGTGTAGCCTACTCCGCGCACTGTTTTAATCATTGTCTTTGAATGTACGAATGCAAGCTTTTTACGCAAAAATGATACATACACCTCAACATGATTTGCCTCAGCCTCGGAATTAAATCCCCATAGCTTTTCAATAATCTGTTCCTTTGAACAAACCAGTTCTTTGTGGAGCATGAGATATTCAAGCAGCTCGCTTTCTTTTAGTGTAAGACTGATTTCACTGCTGCCGACTGTCAGCTTTAATGTCTGTGTATTCAAAATGATATCAGCATATGAAATTGTATTTGTGTTTGCCACTATCTCACCCCTGCGTCTGCCCAGCGCGCGTATGCGTGCCAGTAATTCCTCTGTATTGAATGGCTTCGCAAGATAATCGTCCGCGCCGCTGTCCAGCCCGAGTACCTTATCCGATATTTCGCTTTTCGCCGTGAGAAGTATAACAGGTGTGTCAAAACCCTCCTCACGTATAGATTGAAGCACCGTTATTCCGTCAATTTTCGGCAGCATTATATCAAGCACAATAACATCATAAATACCGCTCAACGCGTTATCCAAGCCGGATTCGCCGTCATTTGAAACGTCAACCGTGTAATTGTTTTTCTTTAGTATATGCGACAAAGCCTCCGCAAGATGAAGCTCGTCCTCAACAACAAGTATGCGCATGATTTTTCACCCTTTTCCTCATCTTATACTATTATTGTATCACACTTTTCTTAAATCTGCCTTAAAATATTATTTTTATACAAACAAAAAGACTTGCACTGCAAGCCTT
>CAZWLT010000155.1:0-2164 GCA_964634915.1 uncultured Clostridium sp.
CTCCACAGTCTGCGAACCGCCTCCGAAGCCGCCCGGCGCGCCGTTTGCGTTAGGCATACCCGAAGGCTTATCCATGCCGCCCGTTTGAGCGCCTACTCCGTACTTATCAAGCGTTCTTATAAGGATAGCTGCCATTTCCGCTCTCGTAAGCGAATCCGCGGGACGCAGCCCCGTGTCATCACCCGCGATTATACCTTGTCCGACAAGCCATTTAACAGCGTCAAGCGCGTAACCGGAAACATTGGCGGCGTCGGCATACGCTGATATATCACCGGTTTCCGATTGATTTATTCCCTTGTATGCAAGATATTTATAAACAATATCCATCATCTGCTCTCTTGAAACAGGCGCTTCGGGGTCAAAGTTCCACTCTCCGGTTATAATAGAGTTGCTTTTCGCCCATTCAACACCCTCGTCATACCAATTGCCCGTCTGATTTTCCGAAGATTCGTTGCCGTCGGCGCGGTAAAGCATTGCAAGAACGGCGCCGCCGGTAAGCTCCGAGTACGGCGAAAATTCAGTGTCGCTTACGCCGTATACCAAGCCTCTCATATATGACTGCATAACAGACTCATAAAACCAGTCATCCGAGCCGACGTCGGCAAACGGAAGCATATTTCCTCCGCCCATATCTCCGTCCGGCTTTTCGGGCGGCATCTCTCCGTTTTGCATACCGCCCATATCTCCGTCCGGCTTCTCGGGCGGCTCCTCTCCGTTCATCATGCTTTCCATACCGTTTTCAGGCATTTCGGGCGGCTCCTCGTCCGCGGCAAGCGCAAACGGCGCTGATGACGCTATCATTGCCGCGGCGGCTGTTATCGCTATTATCTTTGTTAAATGTTTCATATGTTTCTACCTCCTAAAAAATTATCTTTGTAAAAAACCTTATTTATTGTTTCTGTTTATATGATAATCGAACAAGGTTAAATAAACGTTAAAAAGTAATTTTTTCTGAAAAAAATACTTGCCGGATTATTTTAGAGGATTTTGTTTAATCTTTTAAAATAATTCTGAATTCCGTCCCTTCTCCGAGGCGGCTTTTTACGGATATTTCTCCGCCGAGAAGCTTTACGATGCTTTTAACCATAGCAAGACCGAGTCCGCTTGAACCGTAGTCGTCGTTTCTTACATCATCGACGCGATAGAATCTGTCCCATATTTTTTCTATATTTTCATCCGCGATTCCTATACCGTTGTCCTTGACGGCGATTTCCGTACAGCCGGAGGTCTTATCCGCTTCAATAATGACATATCCCGATTTTTTGCCGTATTTTATCGCGTTGCTTATAAGATTTGAAAAAACGCTCAAAAGCAGCGTTTCATCGGTATTTACGATTATATTTTCATTTGCGTTTGTTATAATGGAAACGTTCTTTTTATTCGCGAGGGGTCTCATTTCCTCCGCCGCTATATCAATCAGCTCGCTCAGGTCAATTTTTTCTTTCTTGATTTTTTGTCTGCTTGAATCGATTCTTGCCAACAGTAAAAGCTCAGAAACAAGCTTGGATATCTGATTTGATTTGTCAACAATTGTCTGCGCGAGGTCTCTTTCCTTATCACTATCCGCTATTTCCAAAAGATACTCGCCTTGCGCGAGTATCACGCTGACAGGAGTTCTGAGTTCGTGCGAAGCATCCGAGGTGAACTGTTTCTCCTGCCTTATCAGGCTGTCAATTTTATCAAGCATTCTGTTAAGCGTAACCGAAAGGCTGTAAAGCTCATCCTCACGCGCGCCGGCGTCAATTTCAATTCTCTGACTGAGATCATTTAACGTATATATATCGTTTGCCGTTTTTGTGATATTATTTATGGGCATAAACGCTTTTTTGGTAATATAATATCCGCCGAGCGAGGTTAATAAAATAATAAGCGGAATTACAAAAAGCAATATCTTAAATACCGACCGGCTGAGTATATTTGTGTAGCTGATTGATTCGGCGCCCCTTATCCAATAGCCTCTCATATCTCCCGGTCTTGACGGCTTAAAAACATCATACACAATATATATTTCGCCGTCTGCGGTTTCTTTTCTTAAAAGCCCGTCCTGAAAGTCTATGCTTGATAAATCATATATATATTGACCGACAACATGCTCGCCGTTTTCAAGATAAACGGAAACATTTTTAAATTCCTCCTTGCTTTCAACGGTGTAAAAAATGTCTCC
>CAZWLT010000156.1:0-2163 GCA_964634915.1 uncultured Clostridium sp.
CCCATCGCCTGGAATGTGTAGCATATCTTTTTGTTGTAAAACAGAATCGGCGTAACCAAAAATCCTATCCGCACAAAATTCGCCGCCAGTTTGACGGTTTCCGCGTCGTCAATAAACAGTCCTGCAATTTGATTGGCGAAAAGCTCAAAGACGACAAGGCAGATTAGGTTAAAAATCAGACCCGCGTTACGGGCGCATCGAATAGCGTCCGTCATTCGCTTATGGTCGCCGGAGGAATAATTGTAGGCTACCAGCGGAATTAGTCCCTGACATAAGCCGACGCTGACATTCAGAGGGAACATTTCCAGTTTCTTGAAAATCCCGTTGGCTGCCACCGCCGTGTCGCTGTATGTGGCGTACAGACCGTTTGTAATCATGATTGTTATACTGACAAGAAAGCTGCTGACAGCGGACGGCAGACCGATTATCAGAATTTTACCCAGCCGCTTTGCGCCGCGAACGGCATTGCGGGGCGAAAATGAGAGAACCGACTTCTTACGCAGACGGAAGAACACCGCCGCGCAGTAAATCATGGCAACCATATTGGAAAGCATCGTGGCAATGGCGGCTCCGGCAACCTCGTACCCCTCCGGCAGTATGACAAACATAAAAAGCGGATCAAGCGCGATGTTCAAAACGCCGCCCATACCGACGCCGAAGCCCGCCTGTTTCGCGTAACCGGCGTTTCGGAGAAGGTGTGACATCGCCATACACATGGTCGCGGGGATGCCGCCGATTACAATCGCGAACAGCGTGTAGGACGCCGCGTAATCAATGGTGTTTTCCGTAGCGCCCACTAACCCCAAAAGAGGCTTTCTCAGGACAAAGCACAGTAAGGCGTAAGCTCCCGAGATAATAATTGTGCCATACATACTAATAGCGCAGGCTTCCTTCGCGCCCTGCTCGTCCTTGCGTCCCAACAGTTGGGACATAAGACTTCCGCCGCCGATACCGAACAGATTGGCCCATGCGGTCAGCAAAAAGAACAGAACGCTTGCCACCGATACGGCGGCAACCTTAAGCGGGTCGTTTGTCTGCCCCACGAAAAAAGTATCCGCCAAATTGTAAATCATAGTGATAAGCTGACTGATAATCGTCGGTATCGCCAGCTTTGCGAGAGCCTTGCCTACCGGCATGGTTTCGAATATTTCCATATTATTATCCATAAATCGTTCATTCCTTTCCCGCACGGATTGCGTGCATATTGTCAAGAGCTATTTGCAGAAGTCTGTCAAATTCCCTTTTCTCCTCATCATTCATGCCCGCCGTAAGCTCCCGCTGCGTTTCGAGCGCGGTAGTCTTCAAAGCCTCCGCCAGTTCTTCTCCAAGCTTCGTGGCGCAAAGGATGGCTTTTCTCCCATCGCTTTTATCCGCTGATTTCATTATAATCCCTTTGCGTTCCAATCGGGACAGAATACCCGCCATAGTTGACTGTGATAATTTCATTTTTTCTTTCAGCATGACGGCTGTTATTCCCGGATTTTCTAAAATCGCGCGCATCGCGTCGCTCTGGACTGACGTCAGTCCGATTTCCATTTCTTTGATATTTCTGAAATAGGTAACGGCATTTCCAAGCTGCACCAGCTTGGTCGCTGTTTTGAATTGAGAAACCTCTATCATTCTGAAACCTCCGAACACAATATAAATCGCAAACGAAGTATCGCTTGCGATTTATATTATATCACCGCCGGAGCCGCTTGTCAATATCGTATTTTTTTGACTGAATATCTTGAAATTACGGCATTTTATACGCGATTATTTCAAAAGCAAAATTCACGTAAATACTGTTCTTGACTTTTTTCAGAATATGTGATAAAATGTTTAAGTATTTATGGAGAAGTATCGAAGCGGTCATAACGGGGCGCACTCGAAATGCGTTTGTCTTAACGGACACGTGGGTTCGAATCCCACCTTCTCCGCCACTATTTGGCAAACCGTAGTGAATATGGTTTGCTTTTTCTTTTAATTGTATTTGCATGTTTTAGGTCATTAGTAATGTACATTCCCTTATTTTTACATAAAAATAATTATATAAAATTTACTTATCCTGTTATTGACTTCAATGAAAATTTGTGTTATAATATCATAGTCGTTTGGTTGAAGCATGCATCGGGATGTGGCTCAGTTTGGTAGAGCACTACGTTCGGGACGTAGGGGCCGCAG
>CAZWLT010000157.1:0-2078 GCA_964634915.1 uncultured Clostridium sp.
CGGATTTTGTTTTGCGTTAAATTTTTAATGAGGTGTTGAAGTTTTATATTTAATATAGTATAATAACCACATATATGAATGACAGGAGCGGAAATGATGAATTTTACAGAGATAGATAATTTAAAGGACAAATTAACTTCAATGCGTCCTCTTAATAGGGCGGAATTACAGAGGTTAAGAGAAGAATTTATTATAAACAACACCTACAACTCAAACGCTATTGAGGGAAACACCCTTACATTGAGAGAAACCGCTCTTATATTACAAGAGGGTATTACAATAGCGGAAAAACCGGTTAAAGAGCATTTAGAGGTCATAGGACATAAAGACGCGTTTGAATATATAATGACGCTTGCGGATGCTAATACACAGCTTACAGAGAAAATTATAAAGGATATACATTCTCTTGTGCTTATGAATGATGTTAAAAACAGAGGCGTATATCGTTCTTTGCCGGTCACGATTTTGGGAGCGGAACACACACCGCCGCAACCGTATCTTGTACCGGTGCAAATGGAACAGTTAATTACTGACTATAATATGGAATTAAACACAAAACACATTATTACCGCCGCCGCAGAATTTCATTTGAAATTTGAGAGTATACATCCTTTTATTGACGGCAACGGACGCGCAGGGCGGCTTATATTAAATCTTGAGCTTATTAAGGCGGGATATTTGCCTGTCAATATAAAATTTACCGACAGACGTAAATATTATGATTGCTTTGATGAATATGCGCAAAGAGGCAGCGTTGAAGGTCTTGCCGAGCTTATTACAGGTTATGAAGCGGAGGAATTGAAACGGTATATTTCTATGCTTGAAAAATAAAAAAGTCCATGGAAAACCCGAACAGATTTGGATTTTATGACACAACATAAAGCAATGCTTTCAGGTTTTTGATTTATATTTTTCATTTCTTAACATATTGCGGATTTCGCCGATGATAATACCTTTATCGGTATCATCGAGAAGGTTGAAACCGATATTCAAAAGTTTCGCGTCAATCTCGTTTTTATTGGGGAGCGGATAGTTTTTTTCTTCCGCTTCCATTGGCACATTTTCGCCGATAAGCCATAGTTCGCTGACTTTGAGCGCTTTTGCGATTTTATATACGTTCCTCTGCTTTGGTTCATAATTTCCCGAAAGATATGTGCTTATTGACGATTTGCCTATTCCTGTTGCGTTTACAAGGTCAACCTGTTTCATATTACGCAATGCCATTGCCTTTTTCATCCGTTTTGAAATTTCAGTCATTTTAGTCACCTCAGGGATATTATACCATATAAGTTCGGTAAAATCAACACAAAAGTTCAGAAAAATGAATTTTATCTTGACAATCAGGGTTAAATATGGTATAATTGAGTTCAGAAAAATGAACAAAACGGTTTGTGCAGTGATGAACAAGGCTTTTCGGTGCCTAACTGATATAAATATATTTTTTTTGCGTAAAAAGTTCAGAAAAATGAACACAAATAATTTGTTCAACAGTTCGGAAAATATAAAGGAAAGGAGGCTTACAATATGCTGAAACTGAATTTTGATTTGTACAAGGGAAGTACAACGCTGAAAGAATGGTGGAAACAGGTAAAAAATCATTTTGACGAAGTGCAGACCGCCCACAATAATCTGGAAAACAATATGACAGAAAAAATTACTGAGGAAATCAATGAAAGAAAGAGCGGCGACAGCTCGCTTTCTCAGAATTTGAGTGAAGAATCATCAGCGCGTGAGAGCGCGGATAATTCTCTTAGCGAAAGGATTACAAAAGAAGCGGCATCAAGACTCAGTAAAGACAATGAACTCAGAGAGCTGCTTGTCAGTGAACAATCGCAGCGTTCCGCGGGCGATTCCAATCTGCAGACGAAAATCGCCGATGAAAAGGTATTGCGTGAGAATGCCGACGCGGCTATGGATGGTGAAATCGCGTCATTGAAATCATCATCGCACACACATGATAATATGGAGCTTCTATGTTCCATAACAGAGGATGATTTTAAGGTTTGGAATGAAAAGGTTGATTATTCAAATTCTATTGAATATCTTGAAGAAACGTGTATGGGTCTTACAGAGGAAAT
>CAZWLT010000158.1:0-1920 GCA_964634915.1 uncultured Clostridium sp.
GCGCATTATTTTCTGATTTATCTTTTAATGCTGCCTGATTTTGAGTTTACTCCCGAGCTTCAGAAAGCGGCAATTAAAAATCATAAGTCGGCGGCAAGATATGATTTATCGGAAATAACAATAAACAACTATCCCGCAAAAGACGCGGCTCTGGGGCTTCTTGATGATATGTGCAAATATTTTGAGAATTTTCCCGATGTTTTGAAGATAATTAATATTCAACAGAAAAAAATACTGCAAAATGAACGTTACTGCGTTAAGGTATACGAAAAGCTTGAAGGCGATTTTCAGAATAAAATGCTGAGTCTGACAAAAGAATACGGAGGTGCTTTGGATGTGTGAATTATTTGGTCTATGCAGCAGCTCCCCGATTGACGCGCGAGATTATCTGAATATATTTTACAGACACAGCATTAATCATCCTCACGGCTGGGGACTTATGCGCGAAAATGAACACAAAACCGAAATTATAAAAGAACCCGTATGCGCTTTTGGTAGCCGTATTATAAACGATATAGTACGGAAAACCGAACCGCAGACAAATATGCTTGCTCATATACGGCTTGCGACAGTAGGCGCGACAAAATACGATAACTGTCACCCATATACGGGATTTGACGCGTCGGGCAGACGCTGGACTCTTATACACAACGGAACTATTTATTCCGGAATAGAGCTTTCAAAATATTTCCGCGAACAAACGGGAGATACAGACTCAGAACGTGTATTTTTATATTTGCTTGATGAGGTAAACAAGGCGATTATTTTAAACAACGCGCCGTTATCCGTCAAGCAAAGATGCGGTATCGTAGACAAGCTCGCAATCACGCTTTCGCCGAGAAATAAGCTTAATTTTATGATTTATGACGGCGAGGTATTATATGTTCACAAAAATATGAAGGATACGCTTTCATATAAAAAGCTGAACACCGGTATGATTTTTTCCACTCTGCCGCTTGATAACGGCGACTGGGAGAGCTTTCCCATGACCCAAATGAACGCGTTTAAAGACGGTGAGTGCATATTTAAAGGAACTGTTCACAAGCATGAATTTATACCTACTCTTGAATATATTACGGCGCTTGACGCAATGAATATATAAAAGGGGCTGTTTAAAAAGTCATTTTTAAACAGCCCTGATTTTTAGGGGATGTTAAAACCTTAAAACAAAATTAAATTTTACACACGATATTTTTCAGCTTGTTTATTAAACATTTCCGCATATCTGCCGTTCATCTCCATAAGAGAATCATGCGTTCCCTCTTCGATTATCTCTCCGCCCTCAAGCATGATTATTCTGTCCGCCATACATGTGGCGGAGAGTCTGTGTGATATGAATATTACCGTCTTATGCTCCGACAGCGTCATCATTGTCCGGTTTAACTTATACTCGCTTATCGGGTCAAGCGCCGATGACGGCTCATCAAGAATTACGCACGAGCATTTTTTCGCGAAAATTCTCGCAATCGCTATTTTTTGCTCCTCGCCGCCCGACAGATTAACGCCGACCTCGGAAAATTCACGCGTAAGCGGCGTGTCTATTCCCTTTTTCAAAGCCTTCAGCTTATCGGAAAATCCGCTTTTTCTGAGCGCGTCCTCAATTTCACCGCGCCGTTCGTCCTTCACAAAATCCATTTCAACATTTTCCGCGATTGTTCCGGCAAACACCTTGTAATCCTGAAAAACCGAACCGAAAAGGCTTCTGTAGCTTTCCGTGGAATATTCCTTTATATTTGTGCCGCCAACCGTTATCTCGCCCTCCGTAACGTCGTAAAGCCGCATAATAAGCTTTACAAGCGTGGACTTTCCCGCGCCGTTATAGCCGACTATCGCGATTTTTTCGTACGGCTTTATATCGAGATTGATATTTTTAAGGCTGTAATTTTCCGCGCCCTCGTATTTAAACGACACGTTTTTCAT
>CAZWLT010000159.1:0-1886 GCA_964634915.1 uncultured Clostridium sp.
TTTATGAAGAAAGAAACAAAAAAAGAAAGATTTGAAAGGATTGCCGTAGCGCGTAAGGAAAAGATACTCGATGCAATACGCCTTTTGGAGAATTGCGCGAATAAGTCAAATTACGAATATACAGGCGAAGAAATAAAGGATATTTTCAATTCTGTCGAGGAAGCGTTAAGCGACGCGAAGGAAAAGTTTAACCTTGGCGCGAAGGAGCGGTGTTTAAATAATTTTATACGCAGCTTTGAAAGCGAATATACATGGCTTAACGGATTTATGAGAAATGTCGACCGTTTCGGAACACGCGAAGCGTTATATAATCCGCTCACAGATACGCGATGGACATATGCGCAGCTTAATTGTGAAGCGAACAAATTTGCGAATGCTGTCATTGCAGCTGGAATTAAAAAGGGCGATGTGGTAATGTTTCAGCTTTTAAACTGCCCTGAATTTGTGTTTGCGTATATTGCGTGCCACAAGACCGGTACAGTAAGCTGTCCGATTAATTTCAGACTTTCGGCAGGCGAAATTGCGAACACTATTGATGACAGCGAACCAAAGGTGTTTATTTATGACGCGGTAAATAAAGAGGCTGTAGAGCAGGCGCTAAAGCTTTCAAAATTCAAGCCTGATGTTGTTATAATGATAGATAAAGACACAGCCAGACCGATAAATAAAACGACAATATATTCAGATTTTGTTGCGGGTCATTCAGAGGAAAATCCGCAGCTTGAATGGACACTTTCCATATATGATGAAACAACAAGGCTTTACACGTCAGGAACAACGGGAAAACCAAAGGGTGTATGTCTCACAAGCATAAATGAAGTATTGAGCGCGCATGATGTTATGATGCATTTTCCGCTTTCTTCAAAGGATAAGACAATGAATACAACGCCGTGGTTCCATCGAGGGGGACTTCATTCGGGCGGTATAACGCCTACATTGTACGCGGGCGGCTCTGTGATAATAATGCGTAAATTCGATGCGGTTGAAACATTGAAATACGTTGAAAAGTATAAAATCTCGTTTATAATAGGTGTGCCAAACGTGCTTGAACGTCTGACGGAGGCGCAGGTGAGAAACGGGTTTGATTTAAGCGCGTTGTGCGGTATTGTAACAATGGGAAGTCCGCTTGAACGCGCGGCATGCATACGATATCAGAAGGTTCTGACAGATAAAATATTCAACGGCTATGGCACAACTGAAACGTTCTGGAACACATTCCTGCGTCCGATGGACTTGCCGGAAATGGCAGGCACAGCCGGACGGTCATGTACAGATGACGATGTGCGTATAGTCAAGGTGTTTGACGAGCGAGACGCCGCTCCGTATGAGCTTGTGGCAAAGGACGGACATGAGGTTGGTGAAATTATCATCAAGTCATATGCGAAGTCATCGTTTTTCTATTATAACAATGACGTTGAAACTGAGCGTAAGTTCCATGACGGATATATGTATACGGGAGATCTCGGCACATGGGATGAAAATCATTTCATCAGTGTTATAGGCAGAAAGGATGATATGATTATTTCCGGCGGAGAGAATATATATCCGGCACAGGTTGAGGAGGTTTTAAATACCCATCCTAAAGTTGCGGACAGCATTGTCACAGCCGTACCGGATAAATTACGCGGAGAGATTGTCACGGCATACATCGTTAAGTCGGATGCCTCGCTTACCGTGAATGAGCTTGAAGAATTCTGCAAAAAGAGTCCGATGATTGCGAATTATAAGCGCCCGAGATATTACAGATTTGTGGCGGAGGTGCCTGTGAATGCAACAGGTAAAAAGCTGCACTATAAGATGAAAGAGCTTGCTAAGAGCGACCTTTTAAACGGTTTGCTCATAAGAGTATAAGAAAAGAGGGTAAAAACCCTCTTTTCAGACTGTCG
>CAZWLT010000160.1:0-1864 GCA_964634915.1 uncultured Clostridium sp.
CCCGCCGCGCCGAGCAAAAGGCATAAACTCTTCACTCCGATAGCAAATACTATATTCTGATATACTATACTCATACACTTACGCGCTATTCTTATTGCCAGAGGAATTTTTAACGGGTCATCATCCATAAGCACCACGTCAGCCGCTTCAATCGCGGCATCCGAGCCCAACGCTCCCATTGCGATACCTATATCCGCCCTTGAAAGAACAGGCGCGTCATTCAGTCCGTCGCCGACAAACGCGAGCATATCTCCGGGATTCTTCTTATTAAGTATATCCTCAACCTTTTCTACCTTATCGCCGGGAAGAAGCGAACTGTATAACTCATCAACACCGACTTCATCCGCAACGGACTTCGCCGCTTTTTCACAATCTCCTGTCAGCATAACCGTTTTCTTTATGCCGCATCTGCGAAGCTCCTCCATTGCCTGCTTTGATGTGCTTTTTATCACGTCCGATATCAATATATGTCCGGCATATACATCGTCAATAGCTATGTGAACAATCGTTCCGGCATGATGGCACGGCTTATATTCAATCCCCATCATATCCATCAGCTTATCATTTCCGACAGCTACCTTTTTATCATCTATAACCGCCGTTATTCCATGACCGGCTGTTTCCTCTACAGATTTAATACACGATTTATCAATCTTGCCTTTATACGCGTTTATTATACTTTTCGCAATAGGATGACTTGAATTGCTTTCAGCCAAGGCGGCATATTTAAGCAGCATTTCGTCTTCCATTTCGTTATGATGTATTCCGGCAACTTCAAACACGCCTCTTGTTATTGTGCCTGTTTTGTCAAAAACCACATATTTCGTTTTAGCCATTGTTTCAAGATAATTTGAGCCTTTTATAAGCACACCCTTGCCGCTTGCTCCGCCGATTCCGGCAAAAAAGCTCAGCGGTATGCTTATAACAAGCGCGCAAGGACAGCTTATAACAAGGAACGTGAGCGCGCGCATTACCCATTCGCCCCACTGCGGCGAAGCGCCAAACAGTAATCTCACTATCGGCACAAGCACAGCAAGTGCAAGCGCGCCAAAGCATACCGCCGGCGTATAATAGCGGGCAAATTTACTGATGAAATTCTCCGATTTCGATTTTCTTGAGCTTGAATTTTCAACAAGCTCAAGGATTTTTGACGCGGTTGATTCGCCAAATTCCTTTGTAGTTCTGATTTTTATAACACCTGTCATATTGATACAGCCGCTTTGTACTTCACAGCCCGCCTCTGCGTCTCTCGGCATACTTTCACCTGTCAGGGCAGATGTGTTAAGAGTTGTATGTCCTTCCGTTATGATACCGTCAATAGGCACTTTTTCACCGGGCTTAACAACAATCTCGCTGCCGATTGCGACCTCATCAGGGTCAACCTGTACAAGCTCGCCCCTCTCCTCAACATTTGCATAGTCGGGACGTATATCCATAAGCTCGCTGATGTTGCGCCGGCTCTTTCCCACCGCGCAGCTCTGAAACAGCTCGCCCGTCTGATAGAACAGCATAACAGCCGCTCCCTCAAGATATTCGCCAAGCGCCATTGCGCCGATTGTGGCAACCGCCATAAGAAAGTTTTCATCGAAAATCTGTCCGCGGAGTATCCCCTTCAGTGATTTTATAAGTATATCATATCCGATTATCAGATATGGCACAATATACATCATAAGCTGTCCCCACCACGGTATTTCAACATAACGCAATACAGCATAGCATGCGCACAGCAAAATGAATGATGCTATAATCCTTGCAAGAACCTTTTTCTGTTTTCCGTTCATTCTCATTCCCCCTTGCATTAATATTTGAACATATATTCATATGTCGCTGATTTTTTTAGCATTCCCATATAAAGGGAATGCTA
>CAZWLT010000161.1:0-1847 GCA_964634915.1 uncultured Clostridium sp.
ATAATTTAATCTATATGCCATGAAAATAACTTTTTGCCTTTTTCCGCCATAAAGTCCTCAAGCGACTTTAAATCCCTGTTTATGATTAGCTTCTCAGGGAACGAAATTTCTTTAAGCATATCAAGCGCTCTGCTATAATCGCCGATATCAAACGAAATATGCGCGTCTGAGCTTACAACAATCCCGACGCCCTTTTCCATGCAAAGCCGCGCAATTCTTCTGCAATTCGGAATGCTCGGCTTTCTCACATAAAACGAATGATTATTTATCTCAATCAGCTTATGATTTTTCTTTGCAAGGCCAATTATTCTTTCGTAATCATATGCCATATCCGGCGCGCCGCTGTGACATATAACATCAATCAGCGGATTGTTCACTACCGCAAGATACGCGCTTGTGTTATCTTCTGTGCCGTAATCCTTATAGCAAGGCTTATGTATACTTGCATTAACAACGTCAAGTTTTTTCAGTATATCGTCATCAAGGTCAATATTGCCCTCAAGATCGACAATATTTACCTCCGCGCCATACAAAATCTTAACTCCGTACATTTCTCTCGGCAATGCCTTTAAATTCAGAAAATGCCAAGGATGCACGCCGTCGGGTATTGCCGGCGCATGGTCTGTTACCGCAATAGCCTCCATGCCCTCGTCATGAGCCTTTCTTGCCAGCTCCTGTACCGTGGAATACGCATGTGTGCTTGCTATTGTATGCGTGTGTGTGTCTGCTAATATCTTCAATGTCTTATCTTCCCCTATCTTATAAATTAAGCTGGCTTTCCATCTGGTTCATAAGTCTGTTGTTAAGCTCAACGGCGGCATTATATCCCATACGCTTTTGTCTGTTATTCATTGCGGCAACCTCCACGATTACAGCAAGATTACGTCCAAGCTTTACAGGAATTGTCAGTGACGGAATATTTATTCCCATGATATTTGTAAATTCCTCAACCATACCGAGACGGTCATACTGTTTGCCGTCCTCCCACGGTTCAAGATGAATAATCATATCAATGTTTCCCTCATCCTTGACAGCGCCGATACCGAATATCTCCTTCACGTCTATAATACCGATACCTCTAAGCTCGACAAAGTGGCGGATAATCTCCGGCGATGAGCCGACAAGCGTCTTTTCGCTTACATGCTTTATTTCAACAGCATCATCCGCGACAAGTCTGTGCCCTCGTTTCACAAGCTCAATGGCTGTTTCACTCTTACCGACACCGCTTTCACCCATGATAAGTATACCTTCGCCGTAAACCTCAACCAATACACCGTGACGCGTGCGCCTTGGCGCGAGTTTTACATTCAGATACGCGATAAGAGCGCTCATAAAAGCAGAAGTGCCGCTTTCCGTTCTCAGAAGCGGAACATTATACTTTTCAGCAAGCTCCATCATTTCCGGAAATATCTGCAAGCCCCTGGTTATTATAAGCGCGGGAATATGCTGCGCAAATAATTTCTCTATCTTTTTTTCCCTCTCGTCCGCCGGAAATTGTTCAAGATACGTAAACTCTACCTTTCCCATTATCTGAATACGCCTGCTGTCAAAATAATCAAAAAAACCTACCATCTGCAATGCCGGTCTGTTTACATCGGTTGTTGATATGATTACTGAATCAATATCGTTTGTTTCATAAATCTTTTCAAGATCAAATTCTTCTATAACTTTTGTAAGTGACAATTTGTACTCGTCAGTCATCATTTGCATTTCCGCCTTTCATGACATTTTCATAATATCCTATTTTATATTATACCCTATATAGAAATATTTTTCAATAAAAATTATATAACTTTTACTACAATTTGCCTTTATTATCCGTCTAAAAATACAAATCCAAAAAAATT
>CAZWLT010000162.1:0-1745 GCA_964634915.1 uncultured Clostridium sp.
ATCCAAAAAAATTTAACAAAAATGCAATAAAACTCTTGCAATTTGAAAAACTTTGTGTTAAAATATTGCTTGATGTTTTGATAAAACGTGTCAGGAGGTGTAATTAAATGGCAAAATGTGATGTTTGCGGAAAAGGCGTTACTTTCGGTATAAAGGTCAGCCACTCTCACAGAAGATCTAACAGAACCTGGAAGCCTAACGTAAGAAAGGTCAGAGCAGTTGTTAACGGCTCGGTTAAATCAATACACGTTTGCACTCGTTGTCTTCGCAGCGGAAAGGTAGAACGTGCTGTTTAATGCTTTGGAATTGGGACAGCTTGCTTTTGTTTGCAGGCTGTTTTTTTCTTGTATTATCAAAAAAAGATTTTTATGTTTTTTTGTAAATTAAATTGCATTTTATTGGTTTTTATGATAAAATAAACGTATATGCGGATTATATTAATCAATTTGATTTGATTTTGAAGGGGTGTAACTATTGGAGAAACTCTTGATAAGGGGTGGGAACAGGCTTTGCGGCGAGGTTACCATCAGCGGCGCGAAAAATGCCGCGGTAGCAATTTTACCTGCGTGTCTTCTTGTTAAAGATGTATGCAGAATTGAAAATCTGCCTGATATAAAAGACGTTAAGCTTTTCCTTAAAATTCTTGAAAAGCTTAATGCCGAGGTTAAATATATTGATAAAAATACTGTTGAAATAGATTGTACGAACGTTGATTCATACGTTCCATCCGGTGATTTGACACGCAGAATGCGCGGTTCAAGTTACCTTATGGGAGCGCTTTTGGGACGTTTTTCACGTTTCAGTGTTGACCCGCCGGGCGGCTGCGACTTCGGTACGCGTCCTATTGACCAGCATATAAAGGGATTTGAAGCGCTCGGAGCTGTGATTGATACTTCAAGAGGCATTATAAACGGCGAAGCTCAAAATCTTTGCGGCGGACATATCTTTTTTGACGTTGTTTCAGTCGGAGCAACAATGAACGCTATTCTTGCCGCCACATGCGCAGACGGTGTTACCGTAATCGAAAACGCGGCAAAAGAACCGCATATAGTTGACCTTGCAAACTTCTTAAACAGCATGGGGGCAAATATCCGCGGAGCCGGCACTGATACGATTAAAATCAAAGGCACAAAAAATCTCCACGGCGGAACATACGCTATTATCCCGGACCAGATTGAAGCCGGCACATTCATGATTGCCGCCGCCGCGACACGCGGTGATGTGGTAATCAGGAACATTATTCCCCGTCATCTTGAAATCATAAGCACAAAACTTATTGAAGCGGGTGTGAAAATCAGCGAAGGCTCTGACAGTATACGCGTATGGGTTGAAGACGGTACCGTTTTCAAGCATATCAACTTCATTGCTTTGCCTTATCCCGGATTCCCTACCGATATGCAGCCTCAGCTTGTCGCTTTCCTTTCGACTATACCGGGGACAAGCACCGCGAGAGAGGGCGTATGGGAAAACCGTTTCAGATACGTCAACGAACTTAAACGTCTGGGCGCAAATATTCGTGTTGAGGGCAAGCTTGCTATTATTGACGGCGTAAAAAATCTCAGCGGAGCGCACGTCAAAGCAACCGACCTGCGCGCCGGCGCCGCTATGATTATCGCGGGGCTTATGGCTGACGGCACAACAGAAATAACAGATATTTATCATATTGACAGAGGATATGAAAACTTCGAGGAAAAGTTCGTTAAAATCGGCGGCGATATACAGCGTATACAGGTTGTCGATGACTT
>CAZWLT010000163.1:0-1741 GCA_964634915.1 uncultured Clostridium sp.
CGCAGGAGCTGAAATAACTACCTTCTTAGCGCCTGCGTTAATATGAGCCTGAGCCTTTGCCTTTGACGTGTAGAAGCCTGAACACTCAAGAACTACGTCTACATCAAGGTCGCCCCAAGGACAATTATTAGCGTCAGGGAAAGCGTAAATCTTGATTTCCTTACCGTCAACCGTGATTGAATCCTCGCCTGCTGAAACTGTTTCAGCCTTTTCATACTTACCCTGTGATGAATCATACTTCAAAAGATGAGCAAGCATCTTTGGGCTTGTAAGATCGTTGATAGCAACAACTTCATAACCCTCTGCGCCGAACATCTGTCTGAATGCAAGACGTCCGATACGTCCGAATCCATTAATCGCAACTTTAACTGCCATTTTTAAATTCCTCCTAAAAAATATATATATTTTTTGGGTAGTTTGTACCCGTTTATCTATATTTTACCTCAAAATTCAAAAATATACAAGAGTAATTTGTTAAATTTATATCATTTTATTATTAATTCTTCCTTTTGCACAAAAACTATTCGGTTTCAGTCTTTTTTATATACCATTTTTATACATTATGAAAAGGATTGATTTTTATATGTAAAAATTGTATAATTTATCTTGAAGGGAATGATTAATTTGAAACAGAAAATTCTGGATATATTGAAAAATGCCGACGGATATATATCGGGTGAACGTATAAGCGAACAGCTTAATATTTCGCGCGCGGCGGTATGGAAGCATATAAAGAATTTCAAAAATATGGGTTATGAGATTGACTCGGTCACAAACAAGGGTTACAGACTTGTTTCTTCGCCGGATATAATAACGGAAAACGGAATAAAAAGCGGACTTGATACGGAATATTTCGGACAGACGCTTTTTATATATGATGAAACCGATACGACAAATGAACGCGCAAAGGCAAACAGCAGCGCGCCGCAGGGCAGTACATTTATTGCGGAAGTACAGACGCACGGCAAGGGCAGCCGCGGACGCGGCTGGGTTTCGCCAAGAGGTACGGGAATTTGGCACAGTATACTTTTAAAACCGGATATATCACCGCTTGAGGTATCGCAGATTACACTTGTTGCCGGACTTGCGGTATGCAGGGCAATAGGTCTGGGCGCAAAAATAAAATGGCCCAATGATATTGTTATCGGCTCAAAAAAGGTGTGCGGTATTCTTACTGAAATGTCGGCTGAAATTGATATGGTGAATTACGTTGTGTGCGGTATCGGTATAAATGTCAATACCGAAAGCTTTGATAAAGAGATTGAACATCGCGCAACATCTATGTACATTGAAAGCGGACAAAAATTCAGACGCGATGAATTAATCGCAAAGCTGCTGAATGAATTTGAATATTATTATAAGAGGTTTTTAAATGGCGGTCTTAGAGCAATACTTGATGAATATAAGGAAAATTGTATCACGATTGACCGCGATGTGAGTGTCATTTTCAAAAAAGAAACAGTCACGGGCAAGGCTGTTGACGTGGACGAAAGCGGCTCGCTTGTTGTTGAAACCGCAGACGGCATTATACGCGTCACCTCCGGCGAAGTTTCAGTGCGTGGAATATATGGCTATGTTTAAGCCGCTTTACGGGATTCCGGCAGACAGCTTTGACCGGAAGCTTTAAGATTTAAAGACAAGATTATGAATAAATTGTAAATTGTTAGCACTCAACGCCGTTGAGTGCTAATTTTGTATTGACAAATTAATACAAGAGTATTATTATATTATTTATAATATA
>CAZWLT010000164.1:0-1724 GCA_964634915.1 uncultured Clostridium sp.
ATATGCTTTGTAAATAATTTTATGTTAGAATGATTTGATTCTGTGGTATAAATACAATAGGAGAGGGGTGTGGCTGTATGAAGATTACGTTTTTAGGCGCTGCTCATGAGGTTACCGGCAGTTGTACATTGATTGAAACAAACGGCAGACGCATACTTGTTGACTGCGGCATGGAGCAGGGCGGAGATATTTTTGAAAATCAGGAGCTGCCCGTAAATCCTAATGATGTGGATTGCGTGCTGCTTACACACGCGCATATAGACCACTCCGGAAATCTGCCGCTTTTATACAAAAACGGCTTTCGGGGCAAGATTTATGCCACAGAGGAAACGACAAATCTTTGCTCAATAATGCTGCCGGACAGCGCGCATATTCAGGAAACCGAGGCGAAATGGCGGAACAGAAAAGCAAAGCGTTCCGGCAGGGACGAATATATTCCTATATACGATATGGAGGACGCAATAGGCGTACAGCAGAGATTTTATCCGTGCAGATATAACGAGAAGGTTGAAATACTGGAAAATGTCGTGATACGCTTCCATGATATAGGACATCTTCTTGGTTCATCGTGTATTGAAATATGGATAACCGAGGGAATTACAAAGAAAATTGTTTTCAGCGGCGATGTCGGCAACACAAACCAACCTATTATAAAGGACCCGACGCCTATCGAGGAAACAGACGACACTGACTATCTTGTCATAGAGTCCACCTACGGAAACAGACTGCATACAGAAGTACCGGACTATGTGACGGCATTTGCAAAGGCTATACAGAAAACCTTTGACCGCGGCGGAAATGTGGTCATACCGTCATTCGCGGTAGGCAGAACACAGGAACTGTTGTATTTTATACGTCAGATTAAGGAAAGCAATCTTGTAAAAGGTCATGGAAATTTTTCAGTGTATGTGGACAGCCCCCTTGCAAATGAAGCTACGGCGATATTTTTGCAGTGCAATTCAGACTGCCTTGATGAAGAGGCAAAGGAACTTGTAGACAGCGGTATAAATCCGCTTACGTTTCCGGGACTCAGGCTGTCAGTTTCAACAGATGAATCTGTTGCGATAAATTTCGACAAAAAGCCAAAGGTTATAATATCCTCCAGCGGTATGTGCGAGGCGGGAAGAATACGTCATCATCTCAAGCATAACCTGTGGCGGCGGGAATGTCTGATTATGTTTGTCGGTTATCAGGCAGAGGGAACACTCGGCAGAATGTTATGCGACGGAGTTGATACGGTCAAGCTGTTCGGCGAGGAAATCGCGGTAAACGCTGAGATTATGTTCTTTGAAGGAATAAGCGGACATGCGGACAAAAACGGACTTATTAACTGGCTTGGGACGTTTGACAAAAAGCCGGATATTGTATTTGTAAATCACGGTGAGGAAAAGTCTTGTGACGAATTTACGGAATGTCTCAAAGCGGAGTACGGCTATAACGCTGTCGCGCCTTACAGCGGAACATCTTACGATTTGCTTACGGGACAGGTTATAAAACAAACATACGGTATACGCAAGGAAAGAAAGAAGCCTACAAAGCGTGCCGCGACTGTATTTGCGCGTCTTATTGCCGCGGCGGAACGTCTTGTTGCTGTCGCGAAAAGCTGCGAAGGAATGGCAAATAAGGATTTGGCGAAGTTTGCTGACCAGATTGACAGATTGAGTGAAAAATGGAAAAGATAAAACACAGAAAAGGGACACTAAAAATCAATTTAGTGTCCCTTA
>CAZWLT010000165.1:0-1650 GCA_964634915.1 uncultured Clostridium sp.
CTTTAATGATTTATTTGTCCTTTGTATTATACTATGACTTCTATAACTTTTCAAGTCTTTTTATAAAATAGTTGGCAAAATTATGTAAGTTGTTTTATCCTTTCAGCCATTTCTAAAAGCTCGCTGCCTTTTGCAACCAATTCTCCATGTTCCTTTATATATGTAAGACGGAGAGGATATATTGATTTGTCAGCCGAAAATTCCGTCATAATGTGTATACAGCGATTGAAACGAGATTCATTATTAATCGCGAAACAAAACGTCTTATTAAGGCTGTAAAGACTCCCTGAGAGCAGGTCATCATGCTCAAGCTCCTTTAAAGCCGCGCACAAATCATCAAATGACATAAAATAGAATATTTCAGTCTTAATTTCCCGCTTAACTTTGGCGTTTACAGATGTCGCGCGATTGAATTCTTCGCGTGTGATATGTTTTTTGCTTCCTTTGAGGCGTCTAACCATAATGCTTATTCCGTCGCGTGAAGGGGTCGCCTCAACCACTACCTGTCCGCTATATGGATTAAAGCCTGTTTCCTCTCTTATCGTCTCCATTATGTGAAATAGAAATGTATGCAGCTCCTGCGAATCCGGCGCAAGCTGTTTCACGTCTATATCAAGATTTATTAAATCAGTAGTTGTAAGTGTGACCTTGATTTTGTCATCATTAAGTTTTTCTATTCTCACAACTAATCACCCACTTTCAGTTTATATTATTTATTATACTATATAAATTCGATTTTGGGAATAGTGTTTTTGATTTTTGTTCTATAAAATTTTTGCCATTACGGGTATAATACAGAAAATTAAGGAAACAATACTAAATACTACAATAAAAACATTGGAGGATTTTAAAATGAACAAAGAAAAAGAAAAACAAGTGAAAAAGCTGCCGGGCTTTTACATAGCGCTTTGCTGCTGTGTATTTGCAATCGGACTTGCGGGATATTTTACTGAAAGAAATACAGATGAAGTATCAAGTGTTATGAACACTGAAGTTACAGAGGAAAAAGCAACGGAAAAGCCTGTATTTTCCGCTGACATGAACAAATACAGCACAAACACAGTAACAGCAACGCCTGTAACGAATATGCCAAATACAGAAACGGTACCTGCGGCAGACCCTGTTCCGGCAGAAAGCAAGGCTGTTGAGGAATATGCGGTGGATAATCCCGATATTGAAGATAATGCTGTGACGGTTTCTTCAGAGCAGCCCGCATTCATTATGCCTGTTACAGGAAATATTCTTGGAGAATATTCTGACAAGCTTGTTTATAACAATGCCCTCGCGGATTGGCGTACACACAACGGTATAGACATTTCCGCAGAGAATGGATGCAGTGTCCAGTCAGCGGCAGACGGTGTTGTTGACAAGATATGGGAGGATGCAATGGGTAATTGCGTTGAAATTTCTCATGCCGGCGGATTTGTCACACGATATATGGGACTGGAAAGCGTTGAAAATCTGTCTGAGGGCAGAGAAATCAAGTCCGGCGAAGTAATCGGTACAGTAGGCGATTGCAAGGGCGAAAATGTGACTGATTCACATCTTCACTTTGAAATGGACAATGACGGACAAACAGTAAATCCTTCAGAATATCTTCCACATTAAAAAACAAGCATTTCTCCGGAAATGCTTCAGCGTGTAGACAAA